>CADBRB010000040.1 GCA_902796955.1 uncultured Ruminococcus sp. | reverse complement strand
TTACGGCACTCTTGCAGATATATCAACCAATGAAAATAAGCGTTCACTGTGGAGAAATACAGCTCAGTTTTACTGCTTTAACGGCGCAATGTATTCCGCCGCCGAGCTTAAAAGAGCTTATTTAAGCACTGTAGCCGCTCTATACGAAGCTTGCCCGTTTGAACACCCGGACGTCGACCTTGCCGTTGTATTTGAAAAGCTTTACACCGATAAGAATATTGTACCCTCGCAGGAATGTGTGCGTCTTACCGCACAAACCTTTCGTATACTCTCAACCAACTATTTAAAGCTGTACAACGGTGCAGACGAACTGTTGGACTCTTTACACGACCATGATAAAAGGGTGTATTTGCTTACAAACGCTCAACGGCTTTTTACCGTGCCGGAATTAGAGCTTTTAGGCATATATGAAAAATTTGACGGTATTGTAATCTCATCTGACGTAAAATGCTGTAAACCCGACAAAAATATATTCATGACCTTGCTTAATGAATTTTCTTTGAAGCCTGAAGAATGTATAATGGTGGGAAACGATGCCTGCGCCGATATAGCCGGAGCGCACGCTGTAGGAATAGACTCAGTATATGTTAAATCAAATCTTTCACCTGACATTGCGCCTAAATATTCAAAATACGCTATTGACACCGCACATCTTGATGAAATACTGAAAATCGTATAATTTATCCTTTTAAGTTTTCATACGCCTGACTTACATAATCATATAAAGAAGCCTCGGTAATGGACTTAATTGAGCACAACTCATCAACGGCTTGATTGTCCAGCTTAAGATTATCCTTCATAAGCTTTTTTAAATCCTGTATAAGATAATTCAGCATTTCCTCATTACCCAGTGCATCATAATCGTTAGCGTATCTTTCAGCATCCTTTATACCGATAAGACAATTAGACATAACGGATTGTATGGCATAGCGGAATGTATCCGCCGAGGTTTGACTGCTGTATGAGTTTATGTTTTTAACCTTGTCAAGTGCGGCCTTTCTGTAACCGTAAACCTCGTAAATTTGAACATACTTTTCAAATTCATCTCCGTATATGCCGTTTTCCGACACATACTGATATATCATTGCGTAATCCTTACTCCTGAAATATTTTTCAAGCGTTACAATGCTATCGTCATGCTGTTTTGCCGTTTTTCTGTCGCCTATTTTTATATTTACAATAACTGCGGCGCTCAAAACTATCAGCAGTACACCGAAAACCAGCAAAGCCCTGCTTTTTGCAGAGGCTTTTTTATTTTTATAG
Source organism: uncultured Ruminococcus sp. (assembly GCA_902796955.1). Classification (GTDB taxonomy): domain Bacteria; phylum Bacillota; class Clostridia; order Oscillospirales; family Acutalibacteraceae; genus RUG14223. The sequence goes on along the minus strand of CADBRB010000040.1, from coordinate 7,307 downwards.
CTGTCATTTTTACGTACAGGTGTGCCACAGTAGATACATTTAGTCATATTCTTTTTTATTTTAGCTCCGCATCTTTTACAGTTCATAAATCTGCTCCCTTATTCGGCAACGTATATTAAGTCTTATCGTTTAAACCCATATGGCTGTAATTCTACGATTATATCCGCCTTTGTAAGCTGTTCGCTAAGTATATCCGCTTCGTTGGTTATCTTAATGCTAAGCTCGCTTTCTTCAACATTGCTGTTCGGATAATACTGCAAATACTTGTCTATTATCTCTTTTTTCTTAGCTTGAAAAGCCTTCTCTTCTTTAAAAACTATTGATGCGGAAAGTCCGCTGCACAGGCTTCCGTTAAATTTATACGAATTGACTATTGTAAAATCATCGTCGTAATATGTCAATGCGAGCTGATACGTGTCATCATCTGTAGGGGTGTCAATATAAATTATCTCCAAAACAAGCTGTGCCTGCCATGTGTTTGTAGCTTCGTCATATTCACCGCTGTTTTGAGGAAAATAGTACAGTGCAATGTTTGCCACGTTGTCTTCAAGCTGTTTTGTAAATGAGTAAACCACTGTTTCTTCATTATCATATTCTTGCTTGAGTGCCCTTGAAACAGCCCATTCCTCAATTTTTTCCACAGATTTTTCAACCATCACGGAGTTTACCGTACACCACTCAACGTGTACGGTTTTTTCCGCCATATTGTTTGATGACATCGTTACAAAATCGGAAAGCTTCGGAAAGTTTTGCGGAAGCTCCGGGATAAGCTCCCACATATAGCCGAACCTTGATTGTTCATCACTCTTTTTGCTTGTGGTTGCAGGTTTGCCTTTCTCACAGGCGGTTATTGAAAACAACATCACTGCACACAGGAATAAGCATATTACTCTTTTCATAGTTCAACCTCTCAGTATATTGCAATTTATCGTTTAAATAATGCAAATTCAGTAAAAACGCTTTAAAATCATTACGTCGCAAATAACCACGCCGATTGTTATAAGTGCGGCGATTACAGCTAAAACATACAGCCATTTTCCGCTGCTTTTAACCTCTTCGTCCTCATATTCATCATCGTATTCTTCAACATACCGGTCGTCCGGCATCTGCTTACCGTCAGGTTCGGGCATTGATTCGGCGTCTTGTTCAATATGTTGTGTACGGTCGTCATCCGAATTAAGCAAAACGTCGATATCCGGCTCATTTTGCACAGGCTCAAACGGCAGTTTAAAAAAATCACTTAGATATTTTAAAAGCGAATTGCCGACCATAGCGTATATATGCTTGGGCTCATCGGGCAAAACAAGTATTATCTGCTCACCGCTTTCAAGAATATATCCGTCATCACCGCCGCACGGATTGATAACCTTTTTTATTTGCAGGTTTGTTGACGTCTGGCTGAATGCCCTCGAAAGAACATGAGTTATATTGTCGTTGCCCGTTTTTGAAAGCCCGCCAAGTATTATTGTAAAATTGTAGGAATTGACTGCCGAGGCAAGGCAGACGCCAAGCTCCTTTACGGTTGCTGAACCCGATGTTTCGATTATTTTAAACTGCGATTTTTTAAATTTCCGCTTTAATGTCTTTTCGCAATATCCGGTCTTTTGAGCCATATAGAAAATTATCTGGCAATCCATAAATTCCCCTCATTTTCTTTAATCGTATTGTTTTGCGAAAACCGCACCTTAATCAAATAACTATGCTTGAATTATTCGCCACCGGGCTCTTCTTCGGGTTCACTCGGTTCTTCCGATGACGGCTCATCCGGTTCGCTCGGTTCCTCTGGCGGCTCTTCGCTTGATACCGGCTCCGGCTCCTCGCTTGATATCGGCTCCGGCTCCTCGCTCGACTCATCACTCGATGTTTCCGTAGCAGATGACGGCGGCTTTGGCGCCTCTGAAGGTTTGCTCTCCGGTTTAGACGATGAGCTTGCAGGCCTGCTGCTCTCTGCCTTCGATGAACTCGGTCTGTCATCCTCATATTGCGTTGCTGTTCCCTCTGATGAAGGCTCATCATCCGGAATATAGTAGCTCGTTTCACCGCCTATATCAACAGATACGGTGATTTTTGAGCTTGTATCGCCTATAGATACGGTAGGAACAGAGCTTGCCTGACTTGAAGAGGTGGAGCTTGAGGTTATATCCTCACTCTCACGGTCAGGTATAAATGCATAGCCGGTTCTTGTCTTAATAACTCTGCCCTTGCCGTCATACCAGCTTATTTTGCCGTTTGAATAGGCATCCTCAAAGCTCGTAACCGTCGGCTTTGTTCCGCTGTTGTATCTGTACCAGACATCGGGATACAGAGGATTTGACGTATAGTAAGCCTGAGAAACGTCAACCTTTGCGCTTTCTCCCTTACGTACACGCCTTGCAACTACCACCGTTCTGAAATCCTTAAATTCATATGAACAGGTTGAAAGAGTTACAAGCTGATCGTGTTCGTTTACATCTACAGGCGTAGTGATTATAGACCTTGCCCTTACCTGATACACGTAGTTGAGGAAGTCGGAGTCACTGTTGAACTCGCCTCTCAGATAGTTGAAAAATGCTCCGTGTTCACTGAGCGTATTTGTTTTAAACACAGCTATTACTTTCCATTTTGCGTCGCTGTAAATCGTATCAAACGTAAATGCCGGGTCTTGTTTATAGTAATCCATATATTGGTATTGGGTTACATTTGCAAACATACTGCCGTCATTCATGTGATGTCCGTGTATGATTATATTCTTTGAATTTACGCCTGCGGCACTTCTTGTATCCACAAAAAGACTGCCGTATCTGTTGTCACGTCCGTCATAATCACGGTACAAATAATAGTTGGGGTCATTGGCAGGCGGCATAAATACAGGCAAATCCACCCATTTGGAAAATGCTATGTTTATCCAGCCCACAAGGTTTGGATATCTTGCATATATCTCACGCCATCTCGCTTTTATCTTTCCGTCGGCTGTAGAGTTCTCCTCACCCTCAGGCTCTTCCTCATCTGATTCAAGCCTCCAGCCTGCACTGTAAAGATCTCTCAGCTCATTAAGGCGTATATCATTTATAGTTTTATCTATAAAGCTGAGGCGTAAAAGCTTTACTCCGCAGAATACAAATCCGAAAACCGCCACTATAAGTATTATTTTACGTACAGCCTCGCCCGCACCGTCGCCTTTCCATGGAAGTATGCGCATATATATGGGCTTCTTTTCTTTTTTTACCCTTTTGGCTTTGCTCCTGTGCTTATTACCGTTAGACTGTTCGCTTTCCGAGCCTCGTTTGCTGTCGGCAATAACAGCCGCAAGCACATCCGACATATCGTCCTCAAAAAGATTCTCATCCCAGACATTACCGTATGTATTATCTAAAGTAAGTGCTTTTGAAGCCGCCGAGCTTACCATTTCGTCAAGAGGCGTATTGCATAAGCTCATCTTTGGCAGTGCAAGGATTATCATCCCTCTGTGCTTAATCATATAGCACTCACAGCCCTCGGAAAACTCGCAAAGCGCAACGGGACCGTTTTCATAAGGACAGGAATTAAGCAGAGAATCTCCGTCTGAAGTTTCCTCCTCCTTAAAGTAACCGCCTATTTTATTGGTTCTGAGCGCAGTTTCCTGCGCACTGAATTTATTTATCGTATCGTAAACAACGCCCGACGCATCCTTGTCAAGCGCATTTACCATTATAATCATTTTAATTTTGCCTGAATCTGTAGAGGACTGTTTTACTGCATCCGTAATCTTATCCTCATATTCCGAAAGCTCTGTTTTATAAATCACATTTATATCATTCTTTTTCAGCTCCGCTATCACGTTGTCGAGATCCTCGTTAAAGCCTGCCGGTCTTGACGGAGTTCTGAAAGAATAAATCTCCGCATTCATAAAAAATACCTCCTTTTTTTAAGCGCACATTTTTGAACATAAGCTTTATTTTCCATAGCCTATTTTAGTCAGCTTAACGCCATTAACGGCATTCTCCACAAGTGTTTCCGTATCAAGCTCATCCTGAGCCATGCGAACATATTTCGCTACAGGGCGTGTTCTGGGATGCTTCGGGGTAAATACCGTACAGCAATCCTCATACGGCTGTATGGATATTTCAAGTGTTCCGATTTTTCTGGCAATATCAATTATTTCGGTTTTGTCCATTCCGATAAGCGGACGGAAAACCGGCATGGACGCCACCTCGTCCGTGCAGGCTATTGCCCCTATTGTTTGGCTTGCCACCTGACCTAAGCTCTCGCCTGTTATAAGTGCGCCGCACTCATTTTTTACTGCAAGCCGCTCAGAAATAATCATCATAAATCTGCGCATAATAATAGTAAAAAGCTCTTCCGGGCATTTATCCCTGATTTGCTCCTGTATCTCGGTAAACGGCACTGTATACATATTGAGTCTGCCGCTGTACTGTGCAACGGCTTCCAACAGCTCAACCACCTTTTTTTCAGCTCTTGGACTGGTATAAGGCGGGCTTGCAAAATGTACCGCTGTAAGCTCGATTCCTCTTTTGGCCATCATGTACGCCGCCACCGGACTGTCAATTCCTCCGGAAATGAGTATTGCCGCCTTACCGCCAGTGCCGACGGGTATGCCGCCCGCACCCTTTATCGGTGTGCCGTGTACATAAGCCGCATAGTCCCTTACCTCAACATTTACCGTAACTTCCGGATTATGCACGTCTACCGTAAGCTTTGGGTAATGCTCAAGTATATATCCCCCGGTAAGTGCCGATATCTCCGGCGATTTTAAAGGAAATGCTTTGTCCGAGCGTTTGGACTCAACCTTAAATGTTGAAGCAAATAAAAGCTCATCGGCAAGGTATTCAACAGCCGCTTTTTGTATGGACTCGATAGATTTTTCACATACACACGCCCGTGTTAATGCAACTATTCCGAAAACCTTGGAAACCCTGTTGACTGCCTCGTCGATATCGAAGCTGTCCTCCTCCGGAGTAACGTAAATGGTTGACTGCGAGGCACGTATACTAAACCTGCCGAGTGAAATCAGCTTTCTTTTTATATTCTTTATAAGAACATCCTCAAAGGTGCGGCGATTAAGCCCTTTAAGTACTATTTCACCGACCTTTACAAGTATAATCTCTTTCATTTTTATATCCTTTCAAGGTAATATAATCATTTTGATTTTGCAAGCGCAGCTATGCCGCTTTCAAGTGCGGCGCACAGGCAATCTATATCCTCTGCGCAGTTATAGCGTGAAAAGCTTATGCGAATTGCGGAATCTATCCTCTTATTATCAAGACCTATTGCAGACAGTACATGGCTTTTTTTGCCCTTGGCACAAGCCGAGCCGCTTGAAACATATATACCGTGTGCTTCAAGAAAGTGAAGCATGGTTTCCGAACGTATTCCGCAGACCGATATATTGAGAATATAGGGCAGGCAGTCTTCAGGTGAATTGATATATACTCCGTTTATTGCTTTAAGCCTTTGCTTGCAGTAATCGTTCAATTCAGCGATTTGTTTGTGGCCTTCACGTATGTCCGGCAGGGCGGATATTGCCGCACCGAACCCTGCTATAAGCTCCGAGGCCTCAGTGCCGGGACGTATGCGTTTTTGCTGTTCTCCGCCGTGTATAATGGGTATAATGCGTATGCCTTTTTTTATATAAATTGCACCTGTTCCTTTAGGCCCGTGTATTTTATGTGCTGAAACAGTGAGTAAGTCTACCGATGAGCGTATTTGTTTTAAATCCAGCTTGCCAAGGGCCTGTACTGCGTCCGTATGTATAAGCGCAGGCGATTTTTTCAGCTTGACGGCACGTCTTATACTGCTCACCGGCTGAAGTGTGCCGATTTCATTATTTGCGGTCATAAGGCTTACAAGAATGGTTTTTTCATCTACTGCGTCAATAATATCTTCTTCACGTATACGCCCTGAGCCGTCCGGCTGAAGGTATACAACGTCAAAGCCCTGTTCCTCAAGGTACTTTGCAGATTCCAGAACAGAAGAATGCTCGATAGCGGACACAACTATTCTTTTGCCTGTTCTTTTATGTGCCGCCGCCGCACCTATAACCGCAAGATTGTTGGACTCTGTTCCGCCTGATGTAAAAAATATCTCATCGGGTGATGCTCCAATATGTGCAGCAAGCACCTTGCGTGCATTCTCTACCTCATATTCGGCCTGCAAGCCTTTAGCGTGAAGTGACGACGGATTACCGTACTTCTCAGTTAAAAGCTCCGATATTTTTTCGGCGGCTTCTTTGCAGGTTACGGTAGTTGCACTGTTGTCAAGATATATTTCACGCAAAAGTAATCACTCTCCATACAAAATATTATATCCCGCCAATTTTAAGAATTTGTGAAGTTTATGTTTGCCGGTTATAAATTCAATAATCAATAGCATTAAATTAATTCTGTACTAAAATCAAAATTGCGGTATCACTTAAAAAATACAAGTGTACAGTTATTTTTATTATACTATAAACTCACGAATAAAGAAATAGTTTTTTGAAAAAAATGCGCATTTTTATAAAAAAAGAGGGTATATTATCATAAAATAAAGCTTTTATACGGGTACTCCAAAAGACGATAAAAGCTTTAAATCTATAAAGGAGAAATCATGCCGTTTATAAAAAACATTTGCATATTATATTCGGTATACTGAAAAACTTATGAATCTGAGCAAACAGGAATACTCAACAATGGCACAAAATGCCTCACCTAAAAGCAAAACGCTGAAAAACTGTACCCTTGCGTTTATTGTGGGCGGAGCGATTTGCTGTTTTGGACAATTATTGACAAATATCTACATCAGCGGAGGGCTGGAGATTAAACAGGCAAGAACTCTTACATCTGTAACGCTTATTTTTTTGAGCGGCCTGTTTACTGCACTTGACCTGTACTACAAGCTTGCAAAGCACGCAGGTGCGGGAACTTTGGTTCCGATAACGGGCTTTGCTAATTCGGTCGTGGCACCGGCGATCGAATTTAAAAGCGAAGGATATGTTTTGGGTCTCGGAGCAAAGATATTTACAATCTCCGGCCCTGTATTGGTATACGGTATGGCGGCAAGTGTGATTTACGGCCTGCTGTATTATGTTTTTGTATACATGGTGTGATACTAAGCAGTAATTAAAACTGTAAAAACAAACGAAAAAAAGCTCCGCATCACGGTTAAGTCGTGTTGCGGAGCTTTCAGTGTGTAGACAAACTTGTCTACACACTGTCAGGCTTCGAGAAATCGAGGCAGATTATACGAAAACAAATTCGTCGGCGTACATATGTACGGTAGAGTTTGTTTTCGTGGAAAGCGCACAGGCAAGCCATTTATCAAAGATGACTTGCCTGTTGTTTTATATTTAT
>CADBRB010000039.1 GCA_902796955.1 uncultured Ruminococcus sp. | reverse complement strand
GTCAGTATTCCTGCGTCCTCCGCCTGTGCTCTGCAAAATTTTCCGATAACACCTGTTTAAACCGTTTTAATGATAATTAGTATAAAAACAAGACCTCACTTTGAATTATCGTTTATTTAGGATTTAAATCAAACCGTATTTCCGATTTGGCATTGACAAAGCGACAATCAATAAAAAGGCAACAACCGTTTTGCCAATCACAGTGTTCATCTCACAAAACAGTGATTGAAATTTAATTATCCGAATGTAAAATTAATGTCACAAAAGCGATTGAAACGTTGCAGTGCCGCATTTTACGCTGTTCGGATAACCCGGTTGTTGCCTTTTTATTTAAAATATGCACTTTTTAATTAAGGTGCTGGTTATTCTCGTGTACGTTGACGGAGTCGGCGTCTATAGTCATTGTGGGAATAACGAGTGGCGGCATACCTGCCGTTGTGGTAAGAGTGGAAATTATCTGCCTGATATAAGGGAACAGTTCTTTAAAGCTTTCGGCATGGACAATTTTTTTACTTGTAAGATTTTCATACTCAAAAACACCGCGAATTTCTACTTTTATATGAAAATCGCTGTCCTCGATTGAATCCTTGTTCTTTACATTAAACACGCATATACCTATGCACTTGTTTTCAGTATCGGAATAGTTTACATTATAGCTTACTTCGTTTTTAAGCTGAACCTCAGTGCCTTCGCCAAGCTTATTGTGAAAATACATTTCGCTTACTTTATAGCCCTTTAAGGAAACCTTGTTCATTTTATCGCTGCTCATATAATCCAATCCTTTCATAATCTGTTGTACTTATTTGCATATTTTTATGCGCAGAAAACACAACTGCACATATTATTATAAATATTGTATCACAATTTATTGCGGTAATCAATAAGTTTTGCTCGTTTTTGCATAACTGTGATTTTCGGCTAAATTTTGTTTGCTTAAATAAAAATGCCATATCAGATAATCAACTAATTAGTAAAAGAGCAACAAAAAATATAAAATCCTTAATAAAATCCCAGATACTCTAAAGACAATTCACAAAAAATACACATTGATATGTACAAAAAAGAAAAAAATCCGCCAAAAACCAATGAATTAAAAAAAGTAATTATCGGATTTTCCAAAAAATTTTCAATTAATTGACAACACAAATTCGGTCTAATATAATTAATATAGAAATCAATAGGTGAAATTGTATTAGGTTCACCGAGGATAATAAAAGTCAGGAGGTCAAAAGGCTATGAAAAAGACAATATCTTTAATCAGCAAAAAAACACTTGCAATGGTTTTGGCAATGCTGATGGTAGTAGTATTCATTCCCTTTGCGTCAGTGAGCATGAAGGCTGACGCCGCTTCAAGAGCGACGGTAGTAAACTATATGCGCAGTATGGCGACCATTAAGTGGAGCTCAAGCAAAAACATCACTTATTGGAACTATGTAAACAATGTAAACGAAACAAGGAAATTCAGTGCGGGAGTTACATACACAGGTATGCCGTACACCCAGCTGAACAGAAAGAACCTCAATCAATTCCAAAGCCAGCTCAGCGGCTCAAAATATATAGGTTCTACCAGCTATTCAGGTTACTATGGCAACGACTGCTCATGGTCCGTTAGATGCTCATGGGATCAAATAACCAACGGTGTATCCTTCAGCTATACCGGCAATATGTTCCCCGGCAGCGGCACAGGCGTAAGAGCAGTTGGCTCATACAATTCCAACAGCACCTCTTCAACCAAGACAATTACAACAGGTAACGGTACTGCAACAATGTATGCATCCTATGCACAGCTTAAGCCCGGCGATGCAATCGTTGCAAGAGTAAACGGCGTTGTTAATCATACAAGGCTTGTTGTATCTGTATCCGGTTCCGGCGCAAACGGAACGGTAAAGGTTATAGAGCAGTGCGGTCTTTCTTCGTCAAGAGGCAACACCACATGGAACGTTGATAAGTCATATACCTTCTCACAGCTTTACAGCACGTACTATATTCCGATAACCTGCGATGCTTTGAAGAATGCAAGCCTGACGGATGCTCCTCCCACAGGACCTTCACAGCTTAAAATCGAAAACTACAATACACCTCCGGCAAGCTTAGGTCTTGGTAAGAGCTACAGCATTTACGGAACGATTACGTCTAACTACAATATCAAGAGCGTAACTGTAGGCATATACGATTCCAAGGGTG
>CADBRB010000038.1 GCA_902796955.1 uncultured Ruminococcus sp. | reverse complement strand
GTCAGTATTCCTGCGTCCTCCGCCTGTGCTCTGCAAAATTTTCCGATAACACCTGTTTAAACCGTTTTAATGATAATTAGTATAAAACGTGATGCGGGGTTAATTTCATTATACAGCTTTTACTTCTTCGCTTTTACCTGTTGCTCCGACCTGTTCTTCCGGTGACGAATCACCAAAATATATGTCGTACCATAAAAGGAAAATGAAAATAGTCCAAACCTTACGGCTGTTGTCCTCTTTATTTTTGTAATGCTCGTCTAAGAACTCCGTGATGACCTCGGTGTTGAAGAACTTTTTAGCGGTGTCCGAGTTGAATTTTTCCTTGACGATGTTGTAATACTTTTCATCTCTGAGCCATACACGGGTGGGAACGGGGAAGCCGAGCTTCTTCTTTTCGGCGGTTTCAATCGGCAAATGCCTGAGAGCCGCCTTGCGCATGGCATATTTTGTATTCTTACGATTGACTCTCAGCTTTGTAGGCAGGGACGATGCGACCTTGAATACCTCTTTATCGAGAAACGGCACACGAAGCTCAAGAGAATTTGCCATGCTCATTCTGTCGGCTTTTAATAGGATATCACCGACCATCCAAAGGTTGATGTCGAGGTACTGCATTTTTGTTTCCTGATCGTAATCGCTGACACGCTCATAATACTTTTTGCATAAATCCTGCGGACGTGTTGCAATAGATGGGTCTTTTAGCAGACGGCGCTTTTCGTCAACATCATACATAAACGCATTGCCGATGAATTTGTCCTCGGTTTTTCTTGCTCCTCGCAGAATATAACCTCTGCCCTTGATATGGGGCATTTTTTTTGCGATTTTTGCAAGACGCAGACGAAAACGCTCAGGCAGGATTTTTTGATAGATTTTGAATACACGAGGCTCGTTGTATACTGTGTAGCCGCCGAATAATTCATCCGCACCCTCGCCTGAAAGCACTACCTTAACATACTTGCTTGCAAGACGGGAAACAAAATAGAGCGCAATGCACGACGGGTCTGCAAGCGGCTGATCCATATGATATTGAACCTTTTTTATATTATCCCAAAACTCCTCGGATGATATGACGTGATAATAGTGCTGAACTCCGATTTTTTCTGAGAGATTTTTTGCCCAGCTTATCTCGTTGTATTTTTCACCGAAGTCAAAGCCGACGGTAAATGTCTTCTGGTCGGCAAAATATGTTGATACATAGCTGGAATCAACTCCGCTGGAGAGAAAACACCCAACCTCAACGTCGCTTATCTTATGGGCGTTTACAGAGTTTTCAAACACTTTTTCGATTTTATCAACTGCCTCATCCTCGGTAAGACTGTTGTCAGGATTGAAGCGGGCTTCAAAATACCTTGCGGTTGTAACCTCGCCGTCTTTATACCACAGATAATGACCGGGGAGCAGGCAGTAAACACCCTCAAAAAAGGTTTCCGGCGGTACGGCATACTGGAATGAGAGGTAGTTGTCGAGCGTTTTGTAATTGAACACTTTTTTAAATTCGGGGAATTTTAAGATGCTTTTTATCTCGGAGGCATATATAAAATGCCCGTTGCAAATAGTGTAGTGCATCGGCTTTATACCGAAGAAATCACGTGCTATGAAAAGTGATTTATCAACAGTGTTGTATATGGCAAAGCCGAACATACCCCTGAGTTTGTTCAAAAGCTCCTCATGCCATTGCTCAAAGCCGTGTATGAGTACCTCGGAATCGGAATTTGTATAAAATTTGTGGCCGCAATCAATCAGCTCTTCACGAAGCTCTTTATAGTTGTATATCTCACCGTTGAACGTGAGAACAAGCGTTCTGTCTTCGTTATATATAGGCTGGTCGCCGGCATTGAGGTCTATAATGCTCAATCGGCGAAAGCCCATAGATATGCTTTCATCGGTGTAGTATCCCATGCTGTCGGGACCTCTGTGCGTGATAACGTCTGTCATCTGCTTTAAAATCTCGTCACGGTTTGTAATTTCTCCTGTAAATCCGCAAATACCGCACATTTTTATCACTCCTGCTCTATGTAAATATAGTTAAAGGCTTTTTTTATTAAGTTATTTTAGCACTATTTTTGCGTATTATCAAGCTTTTTTTGAAATTAATGCTAACCCGCTGATTTAATGCAGATAAGATTTATGTGAAAAATTTTTGCAAGACGGGGCGTAGGCGCACGCTTTCTTATAGCAGGCAAAAGCTTTATTTTCTGCGGCTGACTGCATTTGCAAGTAATACAAAGTTACGCTCGCATATGTTTAAGTAAACGTATTTTGCGTAGTTTTGCAGTTTGTTGAATGCTTTACGGCCGTTCTCTGTAGGGCTAATCCAAAAAGTAACATATCAAATTGAGATATTCGGAAAAACTTGAATACGTTTGTTTTATTTTAATATAGAAATTAACATAAAGGGTATAAAAATGACAAAGAAGTTAAAAAGTATGAAAAAATGATGAAAAAAAGTTTGCAAACGCAGTACAAATTTGATATAATAAAAATATCTATACTGGTTTGTGAACTGTGGAATCAAAAAGCTGTTTTAAAGCTATCTTGTTGTAAAAATTTTAGATATTTTTACCAGTGCTGCAATGCGACCTATGCTGAGGCGGACGAAGCTTTTGCGGCGGCGCCGGCGGACGGCGGGAAGCGGTAGCGGTAAGATTGTGCTTTGAACGCCGGACGCGCTTCGTCCGCTGTGATTAAAACGGATTTTATATGGCAATCGGCAAATCGGTATCAATATACGGAGTGAAAAATATGAGAATGAGAAGAAAGCCGTGGGCAAGACCGGAGCTTGCGGCGTGTGACTTTTTTATAGATGAGCCGAAAGAGTTAAAGGGAAAATGGCGTGAAAGCTTTGTACGCAAACAACCGCTGTACGTTGAGCTTGGTTGCGGTAAAGGCGGATTTGTTGCTCAGGCGGCGCTTTTGCATCCGGAGATAAATTTTTTGGCGGTGGATATAAAGAGTGAGGTTTTAGCGGTAGGCAGACGTACTATAGTAAAAAAATTTGCCGAGGAGAACAGAACGGTTGACAATATACTGCTTACTGCCTTTAATATAGAGCAGATAAATGAGATACTTGATGAAAAAGATAACGTTGAAAGAGTATACATAAATTTTTGTAATCCATGGCCGAGAACGAAGCATAAAAAAAGAAGGCTGACGCATACAAGACAGCTGGAAAAATATAAAGAGTTTTTGAGCGACGGAGCAG
>CADBRB010000037.1 GCA_902796955.1 uncultured Ruminococcus sp. | reverse complement strand
TTTACAATGTTTTTGCCGATGTCGTGTATATCGCCTTTTACTGTAGCTAAAATAATTTTACCCTTACTGACCGATTGTGCGTTTGTTTTTAGCAAATGCTTTTTTATTGCCTCAAATGCGGATTGCGCAGTTGTAGCAGACATTATAAGCTGTGGAAGAAACACTGTGCCTTTTTCAAAATCTGCACCTACCTTATCCAGCGCAGGAATGAGGTAGTTATCAACAATCTGCATTGGTTCCATAGTGTGAAGGAGTTCCTCTGTTATGTGTGCGGCGTCATTCTTAAAACCACCTATTATTGCTGCTGTGAGGTCATTTTTTGAGGCACCGGAAGATGATACGCTTGCTTTAGGAGCAGGTGACTGATTGCCGTAAGCGTTGATATATTCTATGGAGTTTTTGTCGCTACCGTTTAAAACTCTGAATGAGCGTACTGCCGAAGTCATTGCGCTATCGTTAGGATTCATAATGGGTAAATCCAGACCGTAAGCCATTGCAGTGGTTAAAAAAGTGCTGTTAAGTTTTTCACGGCATGGTAGTCCGAAGGAGATATTCGATACGCCCAGCACAGTTTTACAATCATATCGACGTTTGATTTCATGCAGAGCAGACAGCGTTTCAAAAACGGCATCCTACTCAGCGGAAACTGTCAAGGTAAGACAGTCCACAAAAATATCGCTCTCTTTTATCCCGTAGGATTTAGCACGTTTTATGATTTTTTCTGCAATTTTTAATCGTTCGTGTGACGTTTTTGGTATACCGTTTTCATCAAGAGTCAGTGCTACAACTGCCGCACCGTATTTTTTAACTACCGGAAGTATACTATCTAAAGATTTATCCTCACCGTTTACGGAGTTGACTATAGCTTTTCCGCTGTATTTACGCAAAGCCGCCTCAATAACAGCAGGCGATGAGGAATCTATTTGTAAAGGTACATCAACTACACCTTGCAATTCCCTTAGAGAGCTAAGCATAATTTCCTTTTCGTCAACACCCGGTATGCCTACGTTTATATCAAGAATTTCTGCGCCTGCTTCAACCTGTTCAATGGCTTGACGCAGAATGTAATCTATATTGTGAGTTAAAAGAGCCTCTTTTAAAGCTTTTTTGCCTGTCGGATTAAGCCGCTCGCCTATGATAGTAGGGCGATTAATGATTACCGTTTTTGTAGGACTGCATACAGCGCAAGGGATTTCAGTGTTTAATTTAACTGATTTTAAATTTTGAAATTTTGAAACGATTGTCTTTATAAATTCCGGAGTAGTACCGCAACAGCCGCCTACAAATTTTAGCCCGTATGGGACAAGCTCGGCAAGTTGGTCTGCAAAAGTTTGCGCAGAAATACTGTATTCGCCTGTTATTGGGTCAGGAAGACCGGCATTTGGCTTTATTACTATTGGCAAAGTTGTCCATGTGGCAAGTTCTTTAATCAGAGGAAGCATTTCATCGGCTCCCAGAGAACAATTTATACCTATAGCGTTAATTCCTAATCCCTCAAGAGTTACCGCCATAGAGCTAATTTGGCATCCTGTAAATGTTCTGCCGTTATTTTCAAATGACATGGTGCAAATTATAGGTTTGTTGCTGTTTTCTTTGGCTGCAAGTACAGCGGCTTTAATCTCTGTAAGGTCTGTCATTGTTTCTATAACGATAACATCGGCATCTTTTCCGGCGATTATCTCCTCTTTAAATACATCATAGGCTTCTTCAAAGCTAAAATACCCTGTCGGCTCTAACAGCTGACCTATCGGCCCGATATCGAGTGCGACAAGCGTATTTGTATTAATACATACCGATTTTGCGTTATCTATTGCTTTTGAAACAATCTCTTGCACGGAAAAACGGCTTTTTTGCAGTTTACAGCGATTTGCGCCGAAAGTATTTGCGTAAATTATATCTGCTCCGGCATTTACATACTGCCTGTGAATATCTATGATATCATCGCTGTTGGTAATATTCAACTCCTCAGGCACGTTATTTATTTTTAGGCCTCTTTTTTGAATAACAGTACCCATAGCACCGTCTAAGTATATAAAATTTTTTTCTATCAATTTATTGAATTCCATAAATAAGACCTCTGATTTGAAGAAATATTTGATTTGGTATAGTTGAAATCTATCTGACAGCTATGATAAACCAATTACTGCTATGACGGATTTGGACGGCGTCATCATATAACTGTCATTAACAAAAACACCTATTCTTTTTTGAGTGTTTAGCAGCATGGAAAGACTTTTCTGCATAGATATGTCAAAATCACCATAGCCGGGACTGTAGCGGAATGTCATAGCCGCACCTTTACAGGATATTCTGATTTCAGCCTCTATAGCATCGCAAACCTGCTCTATGAGCGCATTGGCGAGAGCGTCTGCAATTACGGCCTTTTTCATATCGGTTATCTGATAAGATTTGATAAGATTATCAACTTTGAAAGACAGAGTAGCCGCTAATAATACTATATCTTTACAGCCTTTCAGATGTTCTGTTATGTCCTTTCCGCACAGCAGTACGGGAGTATTGCTAATGCGCAGATTGCCGTTTTCTGATTCTATTCCGTGCTTTTCATACAAATAATGAGGTGAATAAGTTTTTAAAAGCTCTTTTTCTATTTGCTCAATTTCTTTTAGCAAGTCAAGGCCGGGCTTGCCGTGTATGCCCATATATCCAAGAGCTTCGTTTATGTTGATTTTGTCGATTTGCATAGGCGGCCTCTCAGCGAAGCAGACCTGAGATACTCTCAGTTATTTTGCGTGCCACATATGCATTGTTCATTGTGTAAAGATGTATTCCGTCTGCACCGCTGGAGAGTAAATCCACAATTTGGTCAACGGCATAGGCGATGCCTGCGTCACGCAATGCTTCGGGATTGTTTTCGTATTTTTGAATTACTTTACTGAATTTTCTCGGCAAACTTGCACCGCACAGCGATACCATGCGTTCTATCTGTTTGCGGTTGGTAACCGGCATAATTCCCGCTTCAACAGGCACGTTTATACCGGCTCCTGCCAGCTTTTCCTGAAATCTGTAAAAACATTCGTTATCAAAAAACAGCTGAGAAATAAGCCTGCTTACGCCTGCGTCTACTTTACGCTTTAAATTTTGAATATCTGTTGCGGAATCGTGCGCTTCTATGTGCGTTTCCGGATAGCAAGCACCCATTATGCAGAAATCACCGTGATTTTTTATGAAACTGACAAGCTCATCGGCATATTTAAAATCGTCCCTTACAGGATAATTTGGGTTGAAATCTCCGCGCAGAGCCAGAATATTTTCAATACCGTTTGTTTTAAACTCTTCAAGTATGTGAAGGATATCTTCCTTTGTATTGGTTATACACGTAAGATGTGCTACAGATTCAATATTGTATTTATTTTTTATATCTCCCGCAATTTTACAGGTGGAATAATTTGCCGTGCCGCCCCCTGCTCCATATGTTACACTGATAAAATCAGGTGACAGATCTTTGAGTTCATCGAGAGTTTTGTAAATTGTTTCAATAGGACTTGTTTTTTTGGGTGGAAAAATCTCAAAAGAGAAGGCAGGATTTTCGCCGGTCAATTTTTCTGAAATCTTCATAGTCATTACCTCTTTTTGGAAGTGTTATAATGTTATTTGCTGATTCTGCTGTTTATCAAATTATTATCCCATAAAATGAAAATAAAATCAAGATGATTTGTTAAGTTGACTTGAAATTGTGTGAAATTTTGAACAAAAAGTCTGTTTTTAAAGCTTTTTCAAATATCAAACTTTAAATTATATAAGCGATTTAATAGTTTTTTAAAAAAATCGTTAAAATTATGACAAAATTTTAATAAAAAAAAGGTTTACAAATCAATACAAATGTGGTAAAGTTATATACGTATATATAGGGGAGAATTATGCCCTTTTTTGAAAGTGTGAAATTTACCTCTATACGACAAAATTTGATGGAAAGGAGTATGTGAAATGTCAAGTTTTCTACGTGAAGAACGAAAACGTTCCGGAAAGTTAGGGCGAATGTGTATCTCAGTATTACTGGTAGCATTAATACTGATAAACTCTATGCCCAATGGCTTGATGTCGGTATTTGCTTATGAATCCGACTCCGGCGGTGAAGTTACTGCAGACCCCGGCGGAACTGAAAATCAGACAGAAACATACACAGGTACTATCGGAGAAGGGGGGTATATCTACACTTACGCTAAGCGTGACGACGGCTCTGATAATTTGTTCTTGCACAGCAGTGCGCACTATTTCAATACTGTGCCGAATTCTGTAGCTGATTTTGCAAATCTTTTCTATTTGCAAAATACAGAGAACGGCGAGAAATTCGGAGCATACTGCGGTGACATAAAGGTACGCTATAAGGCTGGCTCAAGATTCAAGCAGATGACGCTTGAGGACGCAATTATTAACGACACAGCTCATTTTGTTAATCAGGATGGCACTCCTTATACTGAAGATGAAGCTAAGGAGGTTGCCAGAAAGCTGCGTGCTATTGTTAATGCGTCATATCCTTTTATCGACCCTGATTATAACGATAGATTATCGTATTCTCAGAATGCCGATGAAAAGGTTTTGACCGCATGGATAGATAGAATGAACGAGGTCGGCGGCATTGATACGGATCAGTTCTATGATGAATACGGATTGGCTCTGACTATTGATGAAGCATTGCTTGCCTGCCAGTTGGCTGTATGGCGTTACACGAATGAGGATTATTATCCCGCCGGTAATCCGGCTGTTTGGCCTCATTATTTCGGTACAAGACTTATCGGAAATGATACTGATACCAAATATAGGGATTGGCAGACGACCGACGCAAACAACGGTATGTATTATTACAATTCCAATTCTGACACCGGAAGCCCGGTTTCTGACGGAATGGAATACACGAACGTTGCTACAGGCGGTAAAAGCTTCAGACGCTTTGCCAATGTTACCAGAAATGTCAAGGCTATTTACGATTGGCTCGTAGGGCTTGAGGGAGAGGACTCCAAGCAAGCCAATATAATTTTGAAATCGTCCGCAAAGATTTCAAAGAGCAAAGACGGCGAGCTTATCAACATGGTCTTTAAGTTTAAGCTTATAAGAAGCGATACAGGCGAGGCCATCAAGCTTTCTGACAGTGATTTGGAGAACATTACGGTAGAGGCGCTGGACAGCAATAAGGTTCCTGTAAAGGGACTTGATAATATCAATTTTACCGTAGCAAGGCTGCCTAACGATTA
>CADBRB010000036.1 GCA_902796955.1 uncultured Ruminococcus sp. | reverse complement strand
TTTTATACTAATTATCATTAAAACGGTTTAAACAGGTGTTATCGGAAAATTTTGCAGAGCACAGGCGGAGGACGCAGGAATACTGACGTATTCCGAGGACGACAACAAAGTTATGCGGAATTTAACGTAACAGATGTAATCTGTTTTATAGAGAATTAGTATTAGTGGTACGGGGTTTTTTAAGTAATATGTAATAGTGAAAAGGGAAGAAGGGGAATTGTATAACGAAATAGGCTTTATAGCATACGATTTTTAGTTGCAGTAAGGTTTTGTTTTATACCTAATTTACGTATTGCATATTCTATTCTTATATGGTAGAATGAGATATTCACTTATATAAAAGGCTGGTAATTTGATTATGAACTTGGAATTGATAATCGAAAGCGCACAAAAATATGTTAATAATTCCCAAAAAGTACGTGTAATAACGGAAAAATGGGTTTCGGACAATATGTTTTGCCCAAGATGCGGGCACACTGAGATTATGCACTTTGAAAATAACAGACCGGTTGCAGATTTTTATTGCCCTGTGTGCAAAAGCCAATATGAACTCAAGAGTAAAAACGGGACCGCATTGAACATTATCAATGACGGAGCTTATGATACCATGATTGAAAGAATCATGAGTTTAGACAATCCAGATTTTCTTTTCATGTCATATAATAACACATCGTGGAAAGTCAGCAGTTTGTTCTTTGTACCAAAGCATTTTTTCACTCCAAGTATAATAGAAAAAAGAAAGCCGTTATCGCCGAATGCACGGCGAGCAGGCTGGACGGGATGCAGTATTAAGCTGAGCGATATCCCGTTAGCAGGACGCATACCGATTATCGAAAACGGCATTATAATAGACAAAAGTGACATTTTGCGTAGCGTTTCCGTAGCCGATGCGTTAAGCATTTCTGACATAAACAGCCGAGGTTGGCTCTTGGACATTATGTGTTGCATAGATTTACTTAATAAAACAACTTTTGCACTATCAGATATGTATCTGTTTGAGGACATACTATCAAAAAAGCACCCTGACAATCATAACGTCAGAGCAAAAATTCGCCAGCAATTACAAATCCTGCGCAACAAGGGCATTATCGAGTTTACAAGTCTTGGTGAATACAGAAGGATTATCAAATAAAAAGCTTCTGCATTGCCGTCTTATCATAATTACCTTTAACGATTACCGCACAGCTACGTTTTCAATCTCGTAATACGCAGGTATTTTTACGCCCGTTGCTTTATCCCGAAAAAATTTGCCGTCATCTATTTTACATTGTTTTATTAGATAACCATAAAACCGTTCACAAGCAAAACAGAGCAGATGAACTGCACTTCATCTGCTCTGTTTTATTTTACAACCATTTGAATTTCTAATTCACTTCTTACCGTTCAACTGTTTCATCAAATTCATTATCGTTGCCATACCTTCCGATGACATTACATTTTTAATACGCCTTAACTTCATTCAGCACCCTGTTTACATACGTCATGTATGCGTAGCTGTCAACCGTGCCGTTGAGTACCGCAACCGCCTTGCCGCCGCCTATATCATAGAACTCAACGGTTTCATCTGTGCCGCCTACGATATATGAGTAGGAGATTTTCAAAACAAGCTCGTTCGTCAAGTCCTCTGTTTTAATATTCGGCAGTTCGTTTGTAGTTTCCGCTGACGACAGATACTCCGCAAAATCCTTGAATTTATCTGCATCAAGCTCGGTTTCTCCGGAGGTAACAACGCTTCGCATTTTGTCGTTGCCCTTTTCATCGGTATACTTCTCGTGTTTTATGTCAAAAGTATAGGTTTTATCGGCAGTTTCAACGCTGATTCTCTTTAATACATCGAACATCGGATCAAGTATATACTGACCTTTCAGGCTGTTAAACTCTATCTCTGCCCACGGAACAACATTCTTTGCCGCCTGATATATTACCGTACCGCCCTCAAGCATAAGATAAACATTACCGTCACCGTCGGGGTTGGACGTAATCACTGTTTTTTGGCGATCGCCGTAATCGGCAGTAAACTTTGCATACGGCTTATCAAGCCCGTATCCCTCTATATCCGCCGCACTTACATTATATGCAATCACCCTGTCCGCAGTAAGAGAATGTGAGTTATTGACTATCGTCCTTGTAATGGCGTTGTTGGCAGTACGCACTACGGGTGATATAATTCCGTATACGCTCAAATGCCTCTGGTCGGACGTTATCTCGATTACCACCGGTTTTTCAAGCTTGGGATTTTCCACAGTAACCGTCACAAAGTCCTCATCTTCATCTATTACATCCGGACTTAACAGATCATAAACCCCATACAAAAAGCTCTGCACGGCCTCACCGTCAATCAAATAAACTGTGCTGTCATTCTTAAAACCAATGTACCTGTACGTATGGTTTGGCATAAGCTCACCCAGCTTAAATTCTATTTTTTTGCCATCGAGCATGGTAATCTCTACCTGTGCAACCGGCTTGTCCAAGCCGTACTTTTCATCCTGCACACCCAAAGTGCTTATACGCTTTTCTGCGGTCAAGAGCGTACAATCCTCCGCTATAGTTCTGGGCAGAGTTTCCATTATCGGAGCGTCATTATATCCCTCTATCGAGCAAGCGGCATAATCTATCCCGTCCTCATCTGTCTTTTTCTCGATAAGTACGGTAAATTCGCCCTTCTCGTTTTTTATGTGTACGCTCTTCATATCAACTGCATTGAACTCCGTCAACCGTATGTGTTTTTCATCCTCACCATGTCCGCCCGTGCCTTTACCCGGCAAAAAATCAAGCACCAGATAAAAAGCTATAAGCGCAAATACTCCGACTGCCAATATTTTTATATATTTTTTGTTTTTATCCATAATCATTCACCTTTAGGTTATATAACTATACAAATCATTACGACAAAAATTATAATTCAAAAAGTATAATTGTGCCATTTTTTGTCAAATTGACACTTGGGTGATTTCTGCGCAAAAAACAAGTGATTTTTTGTATGCAAAAAACCACTGAATTTACGCAAAACAGCGTAAATTCGTCACGTTTTTTGCGCTTTTTCAGCAAAATCAGTAAAATAGGCTTATATCTTTATCGACATAAGCCTATTATTATAGTTGTAATTATCTCAATTACTTGTTTCTTCTTCTAAACCAAATCACAAAGCCCACCACAAGCAGTGCAACAGGTATAACGCCTATAAAAATCACACCGAGTCTTGTAACCTGCGAGGCGGTAATTCCTAACTGCTGCATATCCACAGACTTAGGCGCAATCGTGATTCCGGTGCTGTCCCTGTCTGTAATAATGTTCACTGCATTCAAGTAATAATCGCTGTTATTGTAGGCGGACATCTTAAACGAATTTTCAGATATAGCTATACTTGAGCCTACCAAAAGCACCTTTGAGGTTTTTTCGTCCTTGCCGGCCTTCTCACCTACCGCACAAACAGTAACATCTCCGACAATAGAGGCCTCAGGCGTCCAGTTATTGTCGTCAGCCGCTTCAAGCGGGTAAATACCTGATTGTTCCGAGCATTTAAGCAATGCCGAAGCCTTGTTCTCGTCAGTTATCTGTATAGGCTTGGCAAGTGCCGAAATAACCGGTTGAGCCGTGCTCTTCAGGTTATCCGTATAATCGGTATTATAGTAGGTGGTAGTGGTAATAAAGTAGCTGTCGGTGGAAACAAGCCTTGTAGTATCGTTTTCATATACTATTCCAGTGCCTACCTTCATGCCGTACTGCTCTAAAAGCGAGTTTATAATAGGAGTATCCGCACTTGCGTAATACGGAGTGTAGATAAGGCTCTTATCCCCTGCTTCAAGCCATTTTGAAACCTTTGCAATCGTGTTTTCATCATAGTCGTAATACGGAGCATAGATTACGGCAAGCTTTGTATCGTCTGAAATCTCTTCGGTAAGTATCTCAACCTCGCTTACATCAAAGCCGTTATCCGTCAAAAATGTTTCAAAGCTCTTGCAATCGTCCTTGTCCTCATTATAACCCGTAAGGAATGCCACCTTCGGCTTATCCTTGATTGTCACATTCATAATAGCCGATGCTATTGCCTGTTCCGCCTTTGACGAGCTGATAACCGTCATATAGGTAGATGTATCAAAGTACGCATTGAACAAATCATCAGCTGTTATTATTCTGTATTCACTGCCGTTTTGTACAATGACGCACGACGACTGAATACGTTCCTTATCATCGCCGTAGTTATTTATAAACGTAGGATTTGCCGCCATGTCAACGTATCTAAGAGTTATTCTGTCATTGCTGTTTGCAATCTGATGAAACACCATATTTGCCTGCTTAAAATAGCCGTCGGAATCATATGACGCAAAATCATCTTCTTTAGACATTACTATTATCTCAATATCGCTGTCTACACTTTTGACATAATCTATTATTTCGTCTGATACCTCAAAAAACTTATCGCTCGTTAGATCGGTGCTGAGCGACGGGAACTTCTCCACAAGCCGGCCCGCTATCATGTTTATTACTATCATTGCCGCTACAAACAGGCACGTAAGCACTACAGCGGCACTGCCATGACGCAGCGCACGGGGATTGAACTCCAAAAACTCTTTTATTTTTGCCTTTATGCTTTCTATTTTTTTATTTACACTTTTTTCATCCTCAAGTGCTTCGTCAAGCAGCTTTTTGTTTTTCTCATTCATAACGTCCCCGCCTTACTTCCATCTTTTTCTTTCAAGCAGACGCACCGTAAAGAACAGGAACGTAAACGTAACCGTTACAAAGAATACAACGTCGGCTAAGCTTAGTATGCCGAGAGTAAAGTTCTCATAGTGTGAGCTGAAGGAGATTTTATTAAGCAGATTAGCAAGACTGCTTATGGGCAGTATTGTGGTTATTGCCTGCATAAGGTAAATTATCAAGCCTGCGGCAAGCGAGCCTATTGCGGCGATTACCTGGCTTTCCGTAAGTGATGATATAAACAATCCTATTGAAATGAGCGCACTGCCCAAAAGCAGAAAGCCCAGCATATTACACAGTATTACCGCCCATTGCGCACCCGCAATAACGGAAACTACGATGGCAAACATAATGAATACCGTCATACACAGCGCAAGCACGGTAACTGCCGATATGAATTTTCCGAATACGATTCTGCTAAGACTTATAGGTGAAGTCAGCAAAGCCTGATCTGTCTTTTGACGCTTTTCCTCGCTAAAAAGGCGCATTGTCAAAATAGGTATTACAAACAGCAGTATTATGAACATATCCGAGAAAACGTATGTCAAATTTCCTGTATTTCCGTTAAGACAAACGGCATAGAAAAACAAACCCGCAAACAAATCAAATATTGCAAGCACGACAAATCCGATATTCGTCTTAAAATATGAGGCAAGCTCACGTTTGATTATTGCCAGCATTATTTTTGTACCCCCTCGCCGTTTGTGATTCTTATAAACGCTTCCTCAAGCGAAAGCTCCTCTGTTTTCATAAGAAGTATGGGGAAGCTCTTTTTTGCCATTGCGTTGAATATGCCCTTTCTTACATCTGTGTCCTTCTCGGAATGAATGACATACTCATATACATTCGGGAATTTTTCTCCCTTTTTAACTATTTTTGTAACTCCTCTGACGTCTTGAAGAGCATCCAGAACATTCGACTGAGTACCCTCTATTTGAACGGTTACCATATCTGCGGTACTCATTTCTTTTTGAAATGCCTCCGTTTTGGAGTTTGCAACCAGCTTGCCGTTATTTATAACTATTATTCTGTCGCAGAT
Source organism: uncultured Ruminococcus sp. (assembly GCA_902796955.1). Taxonomy (GTDB): domain Bacteria; phylum Bacillota; class Clostridia; order Oscillospirales; family Acutalibacteraceae; genus RUG14223. The sequence continues at coordinate 7,885 of CADBRB010000036.1, read as the reverse complement.
TGCTCTAACCTCAGACAGAACATGGGACGAAAGGATAACCGTGTGCTTTCTGCCGAGGCTTTTTATAAGATATCTCATCTCGATTATCTGCTTCGGGTCAAGTCCTACGGTCGGCTCGTCCAGCACAAGTACGGGCGGGTCGCCCAAAAGAGCCTGTGCAAATCCGACTCTCTGCTTATATCCCTTAGAGAGATTTTTAATGAGCCTGTGTTTTACATCGCTTATCCTGACCATCTCGCATATTTTGTCGATATGCTCCTTTTTGGGCAGTCTTACTCTCTTCAAATCAAACATAAATTCAAGATACTTTTGCACGGTCATTTCACTGTAGAGCGGCGGTATTTCAGGCAGATAGCCGATTTTCTTCTTCGCCTCAAGCGGATTTTCAAGAATCTCGCTTCCGTCTACCGTCACCGTGCCTCTTGTAGAGGAAATATATCCGGTGATTATGTTCATCGTTGTAGACTTGCCCGCACCGTTCGGTCCGAGAAAGCCAAGTATTTCTCCGCTTTCTACAGTAAAGCTAAGGTCGTTTACCGCTATTTTGTCACCATAGCATTTAGTAAGATTTTTAACCTCAATCACGCTTTACCCTCTCCTTCCGTTTTTTGTACCAATCGTGTACAAATTTGTCCTATATATTATAATAATACTTTTTTTAATTTTAGTTTTAATAATGTATGAATTTTATACAAAAGCAGAAAATTTTTTCATTTCAACCACATGGCAAATGACTAAAATCAACAGGCTACAGTTCTATTTCAAGCACAACGGGACAGTGATCACTGCCGAAAACATCGTCACGTATATCGGCTGATTTGATTTTGTCCTTGATTCTGTCGGAAACAATAAAATAATCTATACGCCAACCCGCATTGTTCTTACGGGCGTTGAATCTGTACGACCACCAGCTGTAGCGTCCGGCATCATCGGGATGCAAAAGGCGGAAGCTGTCTGTAAAACCGGACGAGAGCAACGCCGTCATTTTTGAGCGTTCCTCATCCGTAAATCCCGGATTACGCCTGTTTGCCTGAGGATTTTTAAGGTCTATCTCATTATGTGCAACATTTAAATCACCACATAATATTACAGGCTTGTTTTCATCAAGACGTTTAAGATATTCTCTGAAATCATCTTCCCATTTCATGCGGTAATCAAGTCTTAAAAGCTGATCCTTTGAGTTGGGTGTATATACGTTCACAAGATAGAAGCCGTCAAATTCCAGTGTTATTACTCTGCCCTCGGTTGAGTGTTCCTCAATGCCGATGTCGCAGGTTACATTAAGGGGCTGATGTTTTGCAAAAACAGCCGTACCTGAGTATCCTTTTTTTACGGCACTGTTCCAAAACTGTATATAGCCATCCGTTATGACTTCTGCCTGACCCTGCTGCATTTTCGTTTCCTGAATACAGAAAAAATCAGCATTTTCCGCATTAAAAAAATCCAAAAAGCCTTTATTCATGCAGGCTCTCAAGCCGTTTACATTCCATGATATAAATTTCATATCCCTGATAAGCACAATGCGCTTTAAGGTAATTCCTCAAAGCTTGTGCATCCTTTCGATTTTTGTTTATTTACAGCATTACCTGCGTAAAAACGCAGGTAAATCCTAAATTGTTTGAATCAATCAGGTTCAAACATGGTTATACAACCCTGCTTGCACACCTCAATGCATTTGCCGCAGCCTATGCACTTTTCTGGGTCTACAATCGCATGGAAGTTCTCTATCCTTACAGCTCCCTTCGGGCAAGCCTTAACGCATCTCATGCAGCCTATACAGCCGGTCTTGCATACTTTGCGGGTTTCTGCGCCCTTATCACAGTTACTGCATCTCACCACAGCCTGCTGTCTTTTGCTTACACATGAAATCAAATGCTTGGGACAGGCCTGAACGCACTTGGTACAGCCCACACATTTTTCGGGATTTATACTTGCTACACCGTTGCATACGGTTATAGCGTCATGCTCGCAAACCTTTGCGCAATCACCAAAGCCCATACAGCCGTAAAAGCATGAGCCTACTCCGCCGCTGAGCTGTAACGCAGATGAGCATGAATGTATACCCTGATAATTCATCTTATTGCTTGTATTATCAAAGCTGCCCAAACAGTGTACAAGGGCAACCTTATATTCAACATTTTCTGATTTTGTGCCTAAAAAATCATCGAGCTTTTGTGCAACCTCAGCTCCGCCGGGAGAGCATAAGCCAACCTTGGCTTTACCCTCTGAAAGCGCCTTGGCATATCCTGAACAGCCCGAAAAGCCGCAGGCTCCGCAGTTTGCTCCCGGCAAAATCTCCTGTATTCTTTCGGCTTTTTCGTCCTTTGGCACAAAGAACACAGCTGAAGCTATGGCAAGTATCAAACCTACGGACAATCCTATTGCCGATACTAAGCCTACCGCAAATATTATATCGTTCATTAAGCTGTCCTCCCATCAAGCCAACAGATTTTCCACAACTCCGGTAAAGCCCATAAATGAAAGCGATACAAGAGAGGCGGCAACCAGTGTTATAGGCAGACCTTTAAGCGATTCCGGCACATCACAATGCTCTATTCTCTCACGTACTCCGGCAAACATTACCATTGCCACTAAAAATCCTATGCCTGCTCCGAAAGCGTTTACAAGCGACTGTACATAACCAAACGAAGCGTCAGCCTGACCCTTTTCGATAACAAGCATGGTAACGCCCAAAACGGCGCAGTTTGTAGTGATAAGCGGCAAATAGATGCCGAGCGCATTGTAAAGCGGAGGTATAAGCTTTTTGAGTATTATCTCCACAAGCTGTACCAGTGCGGCTATTACAAGAATAAAAACCAAAGTTTGCAGATATTCCATATTCTTTGGGACAAGAATATATGTATATATCGGCCATGTGGCGGCTGTTGCCATTACCATTACAAGCGTTACAGAAACACTCATGCCGAATGCCGTACCAAGCTTTTTTGAAACACCGAGGAACGGACATATGCCTAAGAATTTGCACAGCACGTAATTCTCGGTTAGAATAGCCGCCAAAAATATAGCTATTAAGCCTTTCACTGTGCGTCACACCCCTCACCGTTCTGTATTTTTGAGCAAGTAGCAACCATCGGACAGCTTCCGCAGCCGGGCTCACGGGCGGCACTCTTGCCTTTGTTTATTCTGTTGGCAAGTGCCATTAGCATACCGAACACGAAGAAGCCTCCGGGCGGCAGTATAAATATTATTATAGGCGGTAAAAGGCCCTTTGTTATCGGAAATCCGAAAAGACAGCCGGTGCCTAAGAACTCACGAATCATTCCCATCATCAAAAGTGCGGCGGTAAAGCCTACACCCATTCCCAAGCCGTCTACCATTGAAGGTATGACTTTATTTTTGCTTGCGTACATTTCGGCTCTGCCCAAGATGATGCAGTTTACCACTATCAACGGCAGATATATGCCGAGTGCCTTGTCAATTTCCGGCGTATAAGCCTTGACGAGCATTTGCACTATTGAAACGAAGCCTGCGATTATTGTTATGTATGCGGGTATTCTTACCTTTGAAGGGATTATATTCCTTAAAAGGGAAATAACCATATTTGAGCAAATCAAGACCAAGGTTGCCGCAACACCCATACCTATGGCATTTTTAGCTCCTGTGGTAACGGCGAGCGTCGGGCAGGTGCCAAGCACCAGACATAAAACAGGATTCTCTTTTATAATACCCTTTGTAAACTCTTTAGCAAGCGATTTTTCAGCCATTGGTATTTTCCTCCTGTTCTATTATTTTGTAGTATATATCAATCGCCTTATTTACAGCTCTTGTAACGGCGCGAGAGGTAATCGTTGCACCGGTTATAGCGTCTATTTTATTGGGAACAGCTATTTCTTCGGGTTTTTCACTCTTATCGTTAATACCCTTACCGCTGTTGCCGTTTTTACTCTTATCTTCTTTTATATCCTTTGAAACTGCAAAGCCTTCCTTATTAAAGGTTTGCTTGAACGCATTGGTAAAATCAGGATTCTGTGCGTTTGCGCCAAGCCCCGGAGTTTCACTGTGAGAAAGAATTGCCACATCGTTTACTTTGCCGTCAAACAGTATTCCCGTCATAACGGTTACATCTCCGCCGTAGCCCTTCTCGGTAGCGGTAACGGTATAACCTACAAGTCTGTCACCGTCATAGCCTGCATAGTAGTCCGTCGTACCGTCGTTATCTATATCGCCGGCTTTAAAGGTTTTTGCCATCTTTAAAACAGCGTATCTGGTCTGCTCTTCCTGACGGGCATTGTTGTCTGCAATCTGCTTTTTGGTCAGATAGTCCGTACCTGCCAGCATACCTGTAACAATCAGGCATACAAGGAACATTACCAGCGTGCTTTTTAATATATCCTTAATACTGAAGTTCTTCAACTTGCCTTCTTCTCCTTTCCAAAGAATTTAGGCATTGTAAGCTTCTCAATATGCGGAACAAGTATGTTCATTAAAATTATCGAGAATGAAACGCCCTCCGGCATAGAGCCGTAAAGCCTGATAAGAACGGTAAACAAGCCGCATCCTATGCCGTAAATTATCTTGCCCCAAAACGTCATTGGGCAGGTTACGTAATCTGTTGCCATGAATATTGCTCCCAGCATAAGTCCGCCTGCAAAAATATGGAAGAACGGATTTTGACCCAAAAGCGCTGTCATAACAAAAACTGTGCCAATATAAGTCAGCGGTATTACCGGTGTGATAACTCGTCTTGCTATAAGGTACAAACCGCCTATTATCAAAGCGGCGCCGCAGGTTTCACCAAGGCATCCGGCACTTTTACCGACAACCAAATCCAAAATATTTCTTAATCCCGACGGGTCGGCAAGAGGTGTAGCGGTGGTAAGGCCGTCAAGCGTACGTATATAACCGAACGCATATGTCCATCTGGTCATCTGCGTAGGAAAGGATATCATAAGGATTATTCTGGCGGCCATAGCCGGATTTACAAAGTTTTGACCGAGTCCGCCGAACATCTGCTTAACAACAACTATAGCTATTACCGAGCCGAATGCCGGTATAAACGGATTAATGCTTACAGGCATATTAAGGCCTACAAGCAGGCCTGTTACCGCTGCACTTAAATCATATGCAGTGTTGTTTCTTTTCATTATCCTGCGGCATATGTACTCCGATAAAACTGCGGAAAACATGGATACCCCGATGATTAGCAGCGACCTGAAGCCAAAAAGCACCACAGAAGCAACAACAGCCGGAATAAGCGCAATAAGCACATCTAACATTATCCCTCTTGTTGAATCGCCCTGCCTTAAATGCGGCGAAGGTGAAACATATAATTTTTCTGTCATACGAAAATTTACCCCTCTCTTACTTCGATTCGCTGTGACGTATCATGTCTTTTCCCGTGCGAATCTTCTGAACGATAAACCTGTGTGCCGGGCAGCTGTATGAACAGCAACCGCACTCCATGCAGTCAAGTATGCCAAGCTTTTTCATACCGTTTATGTCCTTGGATTCTACAGCCTGACATATTGCAGGCGGCATAAGGTGCATAGGGCAGGCCCTCATACATCTGCCGCATCTTATACATTCGGTTTCGTCGGGTAATCTTGCTTCGTTTTCCCCAAACGCTATTACTGCGTTAGTGTGCTTCATTACGGGCATGGTATCATCATAAAGAGCCAGACCCATCATCGGTCCGCCCATCAATATCTTTTTTGGAGTTTGCAAATAACCGCCGCAAAACTCTATAACGTCCTTTATGGGCGTGCCTATGGGAACAATTACATTGGCAGGTCTTTTTATGGCGGAGCCGTCAACGGTTATTCTTTTTGTAATTAGAGGCATACCTGTTTTCATATATGTAGCCAAAAAAGCGACAGACGTCACGTTCATTACAAGACAGCCAACATCAACCGGCAGCTTACCCGCAGGAACCTGACGACCGGTACACGCCTGTATAAGAATTTTTTCCGCTCCCTGCGGATATCTTGTTTTAAGCGGAAGCACACGTACTTCGTTTTTGGGATCTCTCACCCTGTTGTAGGCTATTTTATCGAGCACTTCTATAACATCCGGCTTATTGGATTCAACCGCTATAAGCACACGCTTTATCTTTAAAAGCTGTTTTATGGCGTACACTCCCGAAAGCACAGCCCATGAGTTTTCAAGCGCCTCACGATGGTCGGAGGTTATATACGGCTCACATTCTGCAACGTTTATGATAAGAGTATCAACGTTTTTGTCCTCCGGGATATCAAGCTTAACGTGTGCCGGAAATCCTGCTCCGCCAAGACCCACGAGCCCGCTCTCCCTCGATGCTCTTAAAAGATCGCTCAATCCTGTTATTATAGGCGGCAATACAGTCGGATCCTCCGCCATTTCTCCGTCGGAATCAATTACTACCGCCGTGCTTTTTACTCCGTTTGGCAGTATGATATTGGTTATTTTGCTGACAGTGCCGGATACGCTTGCGTGTATCGGTGCGCTTACATAGGCGTCGCTGTCGCCTATCATTTGACCTACTCTCACATAGTCGCCCGGCGATACATATGGCTCGCACGGTGCGCCGATGTGCTGCTGCATGGGTATTACAACCTGCTTTGGCGGCGGCATAATGACCGAATCCATCACAGCGGTAGCTTTTTTATGAGGAACGGTAACTCCTCCGAATGTTTTAAACGGCTTTTTGGGAAAACTCAAGCCCTTTGCGCTCATTTTGCAATTCACTCCATATCCATATATCTATAAATTATAAACGCAAAATACGTTTGAAATCAGCTTTTCTATTCTTTCTATGTAAGAGATAAAATGATTTCTTTAAGCAAAACAATTTACCTAAGCAAACTATATTTCTTTTTGCAGAAGTACTATAATTACCCCTCTGATGTATGAGCTTATATCCGCCGTCATTGAAATGACTTCTCATCCTTCGGCGTATTTTTCCGCCAAAGACTTTTCAATGGACTCATACGACTTCTTTTTTAAGTTCAATAATCTTAAACTCTTTCATTTTCGTTTATCCTCAAAACGGATTGCATTGCTTACAGTCTTTTGGCATACAAAAATCATTTTTTGAACAGCTTGCGATAATGCGGGATTATTACTCCCATTATGGTTCCGGTAACTGCGCCGGTAACGATTGCCATTGCCGTAAGCGCAGGAAGATACACAAATACCGCATCTGTTGTTATCATTGATGAAACTGCCAGCTGTGTAAGATTGTGTGTGACAGCTCCGCATACGCCTATGCCGATATATCCTATTTTTTTTGTGGCTCTGCGCAACAGAATAATCATCACCAGCGCACTTACAACGCCGCCAGACAAGCTCATTATAAAGGCGGTAAAGCCTCTTGTTACCCCTGCAAAAACAGATTTTATTACAGCTATAAGCATAGCCGAGGGGAAGCCTAACATATCAGCACCGAGCATAACAGCTATATTGGACAGACCGAGCTTACCGCCGGGTGGAACCATAGGCATGGGCGGTATCAAGGATTCAGCTATTGAAAGGGCGATTGCCACAGCCGCCATAACAGCGGTATTCGCAATAAAAATAACCTTATCATTCTTTTTCTTGACCGCCATATCTTGTACACCATGCGGCTCATCGCATACACAAAACACTGCGAAACGAGCTTAGCCGTTCCTTTCTTTTATTTTATACTGATTGCTGATAAAACACTGTAGTAAGTTGTTAGATGTCATCGTAAAACTTCGCAGAGCAGACAGCCTCAACAGGCACGTTGCACAGTGGAGAGCCTCCGCAGGCACGTCGCAAACTTGCTTATTGCGGACAAAAGCCTTACCGCCTGCGTCTAACTGCATTTGCAAGTAAGACAGTTGTTTCTTTCAATAACCGATTATGCGGCTTTGGCGTGCGCTTCGCACCCTGCGCCCTACATCAACAACAAAGCTATACCGAATTT
>CADBRB010000035.1 GCA_902796955.1 uncultured Ruminococcus sp. | reverse complement strand
TTGGTTATAATTTACAAATTAAAAAATTCGCTGTTAATTTGTAATTTTTCCACACAACAAAAATCAAACTGTCAAACATTAATAAATGCATATAAACAGCATACTAAGATAAGCGATAAAGGTAGCAAAAACATAGTATTATAAAAAATTTATCTACAAAGTTGAAATTAGCAATAATAATTTTCAAAACATCAATCAGGTATAGTTTTAAAAAGTGAAAACAAATAAAAAAACTATAGATTTAAAGTTAATAAAATGCAACTATATACTTAAATTTAAGAATACATATATTTAATTAAAAATTTAGAAGTTTATCACATATTTGTTATTATATGTAATTATAAAAAGTATATTGTAAATAGTATATTTTACAATAGATTTTACGATATGTAGAAATCTTTAATAGAGCATAAATTATAATAAACTTGAAAAATTTTACTTTTATATCAAATTTTTTTATATTACATTAAACATACTAAACAAAAATTTAGTCAATATCTACATCACATATAAGTAAAAAAATTTGTGCAAAATAGAATTAGAGATTGAATATCAAAGCGTAAACTGGCAATAATAATATTAGAATTACGTGCTTTATTCAAGATTACTATATCAATTTTGCAGGAGGGAAGACTTACAAATAGTAATTTACAAATAAATTTTACTATTTGTATTAAGATTATGAGTTTAAATCTATCTAATCATTTTTGGACGGATATAAGTGAGCCGGTATCAGTGTACCCGTGGCTTGCTCAAAATGAGAGCTGTGATGTGTGCATAATAGGCGGTGGTATTACTGGCTCACTATGTGCGTTATATTTTGCACAATCCGGCATAAATACTGTGCTTGTAACACGAGAGGGAATAGGCTACGGTGCTACGGATACTATGTGCGGAGCTTGTGAGGTTCGCCCGTTCGGGGGTGTATCCGATTTAGCCGGTAAAATAGGTAAAGCCGCTTCAATAGCCATGTGCAGAGCTAACCGTGAAGCAATAGGCGAGATTGAGGACATGATAAAAGCGTTTTCAGATGATTGCGGCTTTTATAAAACAGATAGTTTGCTATATAGTAATAAATCGGAATTTAATACTAAAGTCAAAAAAGAATATCTAATGTTACTGCATAATGGTTTTGATATAGAGCTTATTACTCCTGAAGAAGTAGGGGAACTGTTCTCACTTGATGCAAAAGAATCCGTTATATTGAAAAATTCTGCTATTGTTGTAAATCCTTATAAAATTTGTCAAAATGCTGTGTCAACGGCTGCCGAAAAAGGTGCGGGAATTTACGAATATACGGAGATTGATACTGTGTCACCACAAAAGAACGGCATTGAGCTTTTGACCTCTGCCGGTAAAAGAATTAAAGCTAAGGTGGCAATTTTCACAGCAGGCGTTCAAAACAAAAGCTTTATTAAGGAAGAAACAGAGCGTTGTACCGGTTTTTCGTCTGTAAGCGGAGTAATTGAAGCAACACCGGGCTGGTATAATAAAAGCGTCATTACCTGTTGTGACGACAAGGAGAGTACGGCGTATATGACGTTTGATAATAGAATTGTCATGTATGGAATGGAAACCTTTTTAAATCCTGATTGCAAGTTATGTGCCTTTGATGCAGTGAACTCATTTTTTACCAAACGATGTGATGTGCTTGAAGCACAAAAAAACTCTATGTTTACGGCTATTGACAATATTGACGCTAAGTACTTTTGCTCGTCTGTAAACATCATCGGTTTAAACGGTCAGCTTTTCGCAGGCGGCACACATGGATATCCCCACTGTTATTTTACTGCCTGCGGCGGAAAAAACGGTATTATAAATTCTCAGATTGCCGCAAAAACACTCCTGAGATTATACCAGACGGAACACGTATAACTTTAACAATAAATAACTTAAAAAGTCCCGATTTACCTAAAAATCGGGACTTTTCTGTATATTTTGATATAATATATACAATAAGTATAAGAAATCAAGCTTAAAAACAGAAAATTTTAAATAATCAACCTCTGTCAAATGCTTTAAAAAGTTCTATAGCAGATTCTTTTCTTGTTTTGTTTTCTTCATCGTCATCTTTTGTATCGGTATAAATCATAATGTATTTTTCGTTATTTGAAAGATACGCTTCAAATTCATCTATACCTAAAACATCAAACTTGCCGTTTTTCTTGATTTGCTCTACAGCGTCGGAAGGCGTTGCATTCTCACCGGTATACAGCTCATAAAGCTCAACGGTAACATTAGATGAAGTTGAACTGTTATATGGGAACTGGAATCTTTTTCCCTGCTTGGCATTGATAACCTCGGCGTTAAGGTCTGTTTCGGTAGCGGTGGAAGAGCCGTTTTCCTTACATAATATATAGCCTATCTTTTTAAAATAGTTTACAAGACCGTCAAAGGTATTTTCGTAATCATCTAAGCTTACCTTGTCCGGCTCAACAATGTCAATAGTCTTCTCTGTTTTTGTTGAATTTCCTCCAAAGCAGCCGGTGGAGGATACTGCCATAACAGCCGCTAAAAATAGAATTAAAAGCTTTTTCATTATATAATTCCTTTCAATGAATAGTAGGTTTACGCAATCAGCGCAGTAATAACAATGCTGTTAATATCGGTTACATTAAAGCTTGATACACACATTTTCAGGTATAATCGGCATTTAATACACACGCTGCTTATAAACAGCATAAATGCTGCTGCCGCTGACAGGTTATAGAGTTGGTTTAAATCCGATGGACGGTTAAGCCAAAAAGACAAAACTATTATAACCTATTTGCAAAAACAATTCAATAGTGTATAATTATCTTTGTAAAAATTAATTTTGTGAGATGAAAACTATGCAAAAACTTATGGGTCATATGCGTGCGGCAATGGATAAATACAATATGATAACAAACGGTGATACCGTAGCGGTGGGGGTCTCCGGCGGCAAGGACTCTATGGTGCTTTTATACGCAATGGAAATGCTGTCAAGATATTATCCCGAAAAGTTTACAGTAAAGGCTATTGCGGCAGATCCTTGCTTTAACGGAGTGCAGAACGACTATTCAGAGCTTGAAAAGCTGTGCAGGCAGATAAATGTTGAACTAATAATACGCAGAACAGAGCTTGGCAATGTGATATTCAGCGAAAGGCAGGAGAAAAACCCATGCTCGCTTTGCGCCAGAATGAGAAGGGGAATATTGCATGACATGGCAAAAGAGAACGGTTGCAATAAGCTTGCCCTTGGGCATCACCTGGACGATGCGGTTGAAACATTTTTTATGAATCTGTTTAACGGCGGCAGCATTGCCTGTTTTTCACCGGTTACGTATCTCTCAAGAAAAGACTTATTTATGATCAGGCCGATGATTTTTTGCGAAGAAAAAATGATAGCGAAAGTATGTGCCAAGTATAAACTGCCATTGATAAAAAGCAGATGTCCGGCAGACGGCAACACTCAAAGACAGAGCTTTAAGGAGAATATTTTACAATGGGAGAAGGACTACCCGGATATAAAAGCAAAAGTTATAGGCGCCATGCAACGTGGGGGAATATCCAAATGGTAGAAAATATAACCGGTCACAATTTATCTGATTGTCTTTAGTTAATGTAACGGCTTTATATACGGATAATACTTAGGCATTCAGCCGGAGCATATAGCGAGATATTCATTAAATATGCCGTATATAATAAAACTTGTCGAATAAACAGGTAATAAGTAGATATAATACTTGATTTAGTAAGGGGTAATATGATAAAATAAACTGTAGAGGTACAGAACGTCAAGATATTATGATTTTTGTGCAACAAAATTATAAGCAAGGGAGAGTATTTATGCCTGGTGTTTTTGGATTTATATGGGTAGCTTTTGTATTTATTATTGTTTTTTCAACTATAAGGAAAGCGAATAAGGAAGTGTCTAAGAGTAAAGGAAAATATTCCAATATAAGCGGAGCTAAAAACCTTTGTTCAAACTGTGGCAAATATGTAAGTGCAAATGCCTATACCTGCCCTCATTGCGGAGCGGCACTTAAGAAAAAGTGTAAGAACTGCGGCCAGTGGGTAAATGTAAGAAGCCAATACTGTACTGCCTGCAATGCACCGCTTGACAACAGTGCGACTGCGGCGGATAATACTCAATGTACATATCACGATACGTATTCTTCGGGATATGACCCGCATTGCCATAATCCTCATGATGATTTGAGCAGATACACACGCAGAAGAAGTATTGACGATATCGGTCTTGTAAAAGGCAAAGGCAGAAACAAGGTTGAAACGGTTGAAGAATATGAAAAATCACGCCATAGAGATGGCGCATACCATATCAATGTAAACGATGTGAACTCCAACTATGAAACTACAACTCCGGAGCAATACAGCAGTAAGTCAAAAGTTACCGTAAGAGATTCCGACGGCAAAAGTACAGCTAAAACGCAGTATACAAGTAAAAACTATAAAGGTAAAAAAAGCGGAAACCCGCTTGGTGTTTTAGTAGTAGTGATTATGATTATATCCGTTATATTTATGAAGGTGATTACTAACATAGAATTTGACGGAAACAATGATGTAAGCTCTACTAACAATTCATACTATGCCACGTATTATTTAGAGAATCTTTCCGAGCATGAATTTGAAACGGATGAAACAATTAAGTATTACTATGATAATTATATTAAGAACACTTCTTTGACGTTGACGGACGGTGAGGACGCAAACTTTATTGTATATTATAATAATGTTGAGAATAACACGGTGGATTGTGTTTTATTCAGAGTAACAAAGGAAGAAAGAAGCTTAAAGAGCTATTATTACTACAATGATACACAAGACCGATTCTTCATTGACAGATATGAAAACGATATAGATGTAGATATCTGCAATGAAGTGGAAAACGGGTCTGAGAATGTATATATACAAGTAGATTATGTGGAATTTGACAGGCACGCGGATGAAACCATGAAAGATAACATAAGTATAAGGAAGAACACTGAATTTTGTGCATTTAGCTATGCGGAGGCCTCAGAACCTTTTACAATCACTTTGTCGGCAACAGTAGATTGATAAAAGGATTTGATACATTTTAATTTGAGGTTGTATAAGGCAGTCAAGTCATTTATATGTAATGGCTTGACTGCTTTTAATGTTATGGCGGCGGGTTTTTACATTAATATAGATGTAAAAATGAAATTTAATCTGCAAATACAAAAAAATCATGCTGAAACAGAAAAACATTAGAAACTAAGCCGGACAGGTTCTGTGCAATAGCTGTTTTTGTGCTTTGCCGTTATCTTGAACAAGCTAAGGATTGAAAGCTGTGATTTTTAAATGTGTCATAGAGTAAAAAAATACTCATTTTAAACTCTCTGTTTATATTAAAAAATGCAAAATCAAGGCTTAAAATACCATTTTAAAAAACTTTGTATAGAATTAACAAACCTTAAAAGAATTAGTTGAATTTTTTTGACAGATTAACATTTAATTAAAGAAAAAATTGTAAAAAATTGTAAATACGAGTCTATATATAACCAAAAAACAAGGCTGTAACTAATTGTAACAGGTTTGTAACTTTTATTTTTTTGCATTTTGCACAGACTTTTTTTGTTAAATTTCTTTTTAAGAATTATAAAAGGTAATCAAAAAGTCTTTTTAAAAGTTTTATTTTAAAAAAATTGTGCAAAGTAACCAAAAAAGTTTTTTTAAAGCATTTGACATTGCAATAAAATAGCAATATAATAACGGACAGGACACAAAAATTAAATCCAAATTATGAAGCATCAGGAAGGATAAATCTTGTTTTAGCAAAGGTCTTGTTTATTGTAACAGTTAAAATTATACCGGATAATGGCACAAACAGTTTTTATTTACTGTTAATTTGGTATAAAACCCTACAGCTAATATAATAAGTTAGGAGATCATTTAATGTCCAGAATCGAAATGGTAAAGATAATGCGTAAAAAGCGCATACAAAGAGTTATTGCGCTTGCATTAATGGCGGCGATATTTTTGTCATCGGCAATATCGGTCGCAGCACTCAGTCAGGCAGTATGTATAATCGACGGTGACGAGAGAGTTGTTATATCAACAATGAGTTCCGATACAGACAGTATTCTCGAACAGGCAGGAGTACAGCTTGGTAAAGACGACCTTGTACTTAGAAACAATTATACCGAGCCTTACCCTGAGATACGAGTTTACCGTGCGTTTAACGTAACACTTACGGCAGACGGAACAACACAGACAAAGGTATTTACAATGGGCGATGTTGAGGATGCACTTTTCAGATTCGGCGTATATGCTGACGCCAACGACGAGGTAAATCCTCCGCTTTTAACACAGCTTGAGCCGGATATGCACATAACTGTTACACGCTGGCATACGGTAACCCTTAAAGCTGACGGTGAAACAGTTAATGTTGATGTTCCCGAGGGAACGGTAGGAGCCGCATTAAAATATCTTAAGGTTAGTCTTGCAAAGCATGATGAAATCAACGTTGACCTGAGCGAAAAGGTCAGAACGGAAATGGAAATTATCATTGACAGAATCTACTATGAGGATATTACCACACATGAGGAAATACCTTATAAGGTAGAAGCAACGGATACCCTGAGCCTTTACGAGGGAGAAACCGAAGTAACTCAAAAGGGCTCTGAGGGCGAAAGAGAGATAGTTACACGCTATAAGTATGTAAACGGCGATGTAGTAGAAACAAAGATACTCAGCGATAAGGTTACCAAAAAGGCTGTTACCGAGCAGGTACTTGTAGGTGTAAGAAAAAGAGGTAACTTTACGGTAAAGGCCTCCAACGGAGTTTTAAGAGATACCGATGGAAATCTTGTTAAATATTCAAAGGTTATTACCGGTTCATGTACCGCATACACGGCAGAGCCGGGAGCTATAACGTCAACAGGTCAGGTTGCACGCTACGGTTTGGTAGCTGTTAATCCTGAGATTATCCCTTACGGCACAAGGCTGTACATATGCAACGACTACGGCTTTGTATACGGTTACGCTGTCGCCGCCGACACAGGCGGAGCTTTGATGGCCAATACCGCTTTGGTAGATTTATACTATGATAACGTTGATGTTTGCTGGCAGTTTGGCAGACGTGACCTCAACGTTTACATTTTAGATTGATATAACTTTCCTTATACATAGGCTGAGCGTAAAATGCGCTCGGCCTATGTGTATTTATGCGCACATAAGTAAATAGGCATAACAATAACTGGGCTGTTGCACATTTGTGCAACAGCCCAGTAAATTAGTTACATTTTGTTAAGTATGAAATGGAAAAAACAAGTTTTAACCACAGGAAACAGAGTTAGAATTTGCAATAACTCTGTGTGCGACTTGCGTGCAAGCTCAGCCTGCATTCACCTTGGCTCTCACTTTGGGGCACGGGTCTCCGGTGGAGACCTTTGCGATGCAATCGCAAAAGTGCCGACCGAGCCGGCAGGTGAGAC
>CADBRB010000034.1 GCA_902796955.1 uncultured Ruminococcus sp. | reverse complement strand
ATAGCTGCGTTGTCGAGTTTGACAGGCGTCAGCCTGCCTGCACTCTCCGCCTGTGCTCTGCAAAATTTTCTGCTAATATCTATTTTATGTATTTTATTGCTACTTAGTATAAAATAAATAGATGGGAGCGGTTTTATCTGATAACAGCTCAAACACTGCGCTTCTATTTACCTATAAACGGAAGACTGAATTTTTTTCTTTTTTGCTCGCACCGGTAGTTTACCAGCACGGTGTCCTCACCTATCAGCTCAATATTCTCCCATCTTATTACGATATCCTCACAGCGGCCGAGCAAGCCCAGCATTTTCAGTCTGCCGTATATAACTATTGCAACTATCCTTGCCGTTTTTGTATCTACCTCCACATCGTCCACAAAACCGAGTCTTGTGCCGTCGCTTTTGCTTATGACCTCCTTGTGGCGCAGGTCAACTATTCTGCAATTCATGTTTTCCTCCTGTAAAACCAATATTGATTATGACCCTTATCACTTGTGTAAAACAAAGTATACCCATATGTGGTATTACAGTATACTATGCTGCGGGCGTTAAAAATATGCAAAGCCTCTCCTTTTCCATACAAGCGAATACAAAACGCTGTAAGTTCCTTAGAAAAATACACAGGCAAGCCATTCGCAGTGAATGGCTTGCCTGAAATTTAGTTGAGATATTATCCTTTGCTTTTATTTTCGCTTATTCGTCAGACATTGGAATTTATAACATTTTACACACTTTCCGTCTGCTCCGGCTGCAGTTATACGTCATCATAATACAGTACAAAAACTTTACTTCCGGATTCCTGATTATCTGAAAAGGTGTAGCTGTCATCAACATAATCATCCGTACCGGATATATTGTCACTAACGGAAGATCTTGCAGGTTTAAAATTCCTTAAGGGCAGTATGTTCCTAAGCAAAACCTTGCTTTTGCCGTTTGGATTTTTAACGGTAATCTGATACTTAGCATAGCACACATTATTCTTAACATAATCGGTTGAAAGCTCTATGTCCAATACATTATCGGCTTTTCTTTCGGCTAAAAGCTGATACTCCTTACCTACGCCGACTATAACATTTTCTTTTATAATGCTGTACACATACAGCGTATTTGACTGCCCGTCCAAGTATATTACTCTCAGATTGCGGTAATCGGCTGAAGACTTTGAAATTATCATGTTAAGGTCTATATCCTCATTGATACTGTAGGAATATTCGTCTATACCATTGGCGTAGCTCAAATAATCCGCCATGATTCTTTCGGTAGTGTTCAGCATTTGCTGCTGTTGAGTATCGTCCATGATTTCTCCGGTTATTTTGCTCAAATAGTGAGAGCCGACAATCGCAAGTGATGCCACTATGGCAAGAAGTGCAACGGCTATTATAAACTCTATAAGCGTAAATCCTTTTTTTGATGTATAGGTTTTATTTTTCAAAGCGCGTCGCACCTCCTTTTTTATAATCTAACACTATTGTTATGCCGGTTTTTTTAAACGCACACCAGAACTACATATGTATGGTTGCAGAGCGTTTTAAACTCACATTATGTGATAATCAGTTTTCTGATGAACTTTTTTGGGGCAGACATATAGTTTGCTTTGCACTGACTCCGTATTTGCTCCCTTTGCCTACTTCAATGGAAATCTGCATAGTATAGTACTGCAAAACCTCCGTACCGGATTCACCGTTAATTATGGTAAACCCGCCCCTGCTGACAGCAACACTGCTCTCTACATTATCCTTACCTACAGACAGTAAATCATAAAAATCAACTTTATCCAAATACATATCCATCAGCTCTTTGTAATGGTCAGTATTTTCATCAATACCGTTAGTGTCAATATCGGTTATAATCATATCTGCAATAGAGTTTATTGCAACCGCACATTTTTCCTTTACTCCGTTGATATAAGAAAAATGCCTTAACACAACTATTGCGGAAACAACCGAAATAGTTACCATGGATATAATAACAATGGTTACTATCAGCTCTACAAGCGTTATTCCCGATTTACCGTTTTTCCGGTTTTGTTTAGTTACCATAAATAATCTCACTGTCCTCGGTTTTTACTAATCGCATTTTTCCTTTGTTGTTGTAAGCGTTCGTTTCGTTACTTATAAAAATAAGTCTATCGCTTTCGGTTAAGAGGTTTATACTGCCGGCAAAAGCATAAGTACCCGCCTTAATAATCGTATCGGCTTCGTCATTGCCGTCACTGTGCAGTACAACATCGTTCATCAGCACAAGGTATGAAATCGCTTCCTCCGAAGTAGCCATGTCTTCAATCACAAACGATGCACCTGCGCTGTAATTTATACGTTCCGTACCGATAGTGATTATGTTTGCGTTAAGCCTTATCGAATTATCAAGAGCAAAGAATTTATTCTTGCCTCTAACCCATCGGAAATTTATTCTGTCCGCCGTAAGTGCAAGATTTTCACCGAGCGCACCGGCATTTTTCACTGTATTTACATATATTCCGTCTATTCCGGGTACGGTTTCACGTGTTCCGCCTATAAGCAGATTTAAAATCTCACCGCTGTGGTTATCCGTTACAAGCGAGGTATCTCCCCTAAGCTTTCCCTGCAAATCGGTAAGACCTATATCATAGCTGTTTTTAAGCGGCTTTGAAGTTCCGTTAAGCTCACTTGTAAATTCATATGTTGTGCAATCGCCGAAATAGCGCATTGCCGCAAGTGAAAACAAGTCTATGGAATCTCCGAATGTATCGGTAATATTGTAAAAGCCTGAGTATATAACATACTCTTTTTCATTATTTTCCGACGTGCTTTGAGCAGTTTTAACGGCTGTATCCTTAGTAAATTTTACAACCGTATCATGCTGAAAATGTATTTTGAGCTTGCTTGCATAGTTATTATCGGAGCTTATCAAAAACGACTTGCCGTTTTCCTGCTCGATTTCATATGTTGAAACCGTATAGATATCATTTACCGCGCTTCTTACCCATTCCTCTGCGGAATTGTCAAACAGCCAAATTGTTCCGGCGGCTTTTTCCGGACTTTCCGGCGGAAGGTATTCCCTGAGATTAACATCGAATGTAGCACTCGTCTGAGTACTGCTGCTTTTTTTATACACAAATTGAATTACGCTTATATCCTTTAATTCATTTAAATCTCTCAATATATAATTGAATCCGCCGTAATTGTTTTGTATTGAAAGGGATTCCTCCTTTGCGGGTAATCCCGTACCGATTTTATACTCAATCCTCAGCTTAACATTATCATCCGAAATATCCCAGCCCTCACTGTTTACAAGAGCTATACCTATCGCATTATCAATCGAAAACTGCTTATATTCAAGGCAGTTTTGCAAATCATTCGCAATAAGCTTGATATCGGCATCTGTTACATTGGAGTCAAGATAAAGTGCTACGGCATTATCGTGCTGTTTTTGCACAAGATACTCGGAGTTTGCGCTCAATCTGTAGCCGGCAGGTCTTTCATTTCCCTCCGGGTATGCCTGAGCATATACCGTTTTACCGTTGACGTCAAATTCCTGAGTCAGGTTCAAGCGTGCTTCGGTGATAACACCATACAGCTTTTTAAGCGTATTTGCCGAGCGGTCAAGAGCATCAATCATCTTTAAAGTGTACCGCAAGCCGTCAACGTCGTTATCCGTCATGCTGTAGCATCCGCCGGCGTATAAGTTCTGAGCAGATTTCACCGTTTGAGCAAGCTGCTCCATAAAATAGACATTCGGTGATTCGCTGTTTGACTTATAAGTCAGTTTATTTTCATACTCTACAATGTATCTTGTTTCCGTATTTCCGTTTATTGTGGTTTTTATCTTATTGAGAACACAGCAGTTGTTTAGCGTGGCAAGTGCCTCGTCTGTTTTTCTGCGTAGCTGTTCCTTTACGGTCAGATAAGCTCTGCCTGCATTTGCGCCGGCTCTGCCTATGTTATCGTAATATGTGCCGTATCTAAGGCTGCACGGCTCTGTAGATGCTCCTGTGTTGGCATCATAAAATTTAAATCCTACGCAGTTTTCCGGCAACGTAAAATATAATATATCATCTGATTTATTTACAGCAAGACTGCTGTCGCTCGTATTCTTATCGTACATAGTACGATATTCTATTCTCGGACTGCTCCAGCCGTTTGCGTTTTCAAAGTAAACCGTCGGACGCACATCATTCTCATCAGGATTCATCATATAGAGTGACAGCGAATCTCCCGTAAGCTTACTCTCGTTGTAATTATTTACCGTTATATATACGTCGGAGGTCAATTTCTCTATCTCCGGGACGGTATATGTTCGCTTTACGCCGTCTACCCTGTTCTCTATTGTAAGCTCAATATTGTATTCCTTGTTCTTTATCGGAACCTTATAGATATACCAGTCGTATAGCGGCGCAGATATTGACGCTCCGCTTCTTGAGCCGGGAATCTCATCTTGGCTGAATCCGCTTGCATTGCCGACTGCAACATTGTAAAACTGCGTCTTATAACCGGAATTTGCCGCCATTTCCACACCACTTAATGAATAGCTGATGTCTTTATCGAAATCCGATTCCGTGTCATCGTTGCTCTGGTTGTCGCCTTGAGAGGTATTTTGAGTTACATCAAAGCTTTTTGTGTTGATGTAGGATAATTCTGAAAAAATATCGCAAACATAGCTTTCACTCAATCCGCCGAACGGCACAACTTTGTATTCGGCCTCACCGTACTCATTCTCACCTACAAACAGTACAACCTGAGTTTCATCACATTCAAAATCAAAACCAAACAAAATATCGTCATCTTCGTCAAGTATTTCTATTCTTCCTTCTTTACAATCGGACGGCAAGCAACCAAAATAATAGTTAAAGCCGTTTGTATCACCGCTTATGTAATGCATATCTCTATTCTCGGAAGATTCGTCGGTGCCGCCAAGAAGAACTCTGATATTCTCCGGATTAAAGCTTGATGTATTAACAATGCCCAAATATACAATATTTCCATCGAACATATTAAGATTGTACCCTTGCAAAGACCACGCATACCAGCTTCCTATACCCTGTAATCCGTCTTTTATGTTATAACTGTATCCGGGCAGCTTAGCATATGTGCTTTTTTTGTAATCCTTTATTTTAAACAAGCATTTATCAGCAGCACTATTGATATATATCCGCTTATCTTTTGAATCGTTAGTACCGGTGGCCTTATACAGCTTTCCTAATGGCGCCTCCTGATTGTTTGAGAATTGTATGGACGCATCGCTCCAGTTTTCAAAATTCGAGTAGTCATATGTACATTTATAAATCGAATCGGATATATAAGTCATTGTGTACTTTGTATCACTGCCGTTTTCCTCTATATAAACAACGGGAGGCGCAGACGGTGAATTACCCCACGCCAATGGAGCCTCAAAGTAAAAAGTTATTTCTTTTTTGGATTCTCCGCCGTTCTCTTCGGGAGTTTGCGGCTGCACCGTTTCCGGCGGATTAAAGTCTACTGTAACATTTGTATTTGCATCTGCGTTAAACAGCTTAAGATTTACATTAGCGTAATTATGAGCATAAGTATTTCCGTAATAGTCCTTAAGCGCCGTGTTTGCTTCGCTTTCACTTGTAAAAACATAAAGCGCACCGTTTTCAGAGCCATCGGTAATAATAAATATTTCGTTTATTCCAGCGTATTCAAGCAAGCTCACACTATGAGTTTTGCTGTTATATTTAAGGTTAAGAGTATAGTTTTTCTTTTCCTCAAAGCTCTTAAACGATAGTATTCTTTTATACCAGCCGTAACCCTGATATGTAAAGTCTTCGGGGCAGTTCTGAGTAACGTTTTCATTGTCTTTGCCAACCTTAAAGTTGACAATCATATACATATCCTTATTGCAGGTATACGATGTAAAGTATTTATCAAGCGTTTGCTTATACGATTGCACACTTGTTCCGTCAGCAGATGAAGGAGAATAGAAGCTGTTGCTGTTTAAGGTTATATATACATCGTTTCTGTCGCTGTTGGGGTCATCGTTCTTTATCGGCAGAGCGTAGATATCATTTGAACGTTTAAATCCGGAAGCACCCTTGTAAGCGATAACAGCATTAAAGCTCTTTTCATTGTTTTTCTTTAGAAATCTGGCAGTATATTCATACCAGCCGTCAGCGATGTATTCCATAGCCTCGGTAGGTCCATGAAGATTGTTATCTGAAGATACTATCCACGGGGTCATATTTTGACTGCGATTAGTCCAGATATAAATATACGGTCTTTGCTCCGCATTTTTATATGGCTTTACATGAACAGTCACGTAATTGTACTCCTCCGAAGACTCGGCAAAGTCAACCTTCGCACGTGAAATCGAAGAATCAGAGCCGTTTTTATTGTTTCCGCCATCCAACGATATATCGCGGCGGCATGAGATAATCTGTTTATTTGTTGCGCCCGTATCACCGAGAGCACCGTCTTTTTCCGCTCCAACCTCCGAAGCATCGTCATGCCTTGTATACGCAACCATGCGAAGAATACCTGAGTCTGCATCATACACAACTCTTACAAGAGTTCTGAATTCTTCATCTGAGCTTAAATTGTTTGTGCCTACTACAGGAGCTTTATCAAAAATATATTTTTGCAAATAATAATCGGTTTCCCTGTCTTTATTATCTGTTATTTCCTCATCTTTGTTTGAATTATCTTTTTCACCAGTATCAACAAAATTATCCTTCAGAATATGTAAATCTACCGTTTCATCAAAGTCGTATTCACTGTTCGGGCTCTTTGAGAAAGTAACCAGAACATAGGTTTTTGTACTTCCCGTAAGATTTATATTCTCAAATTCAGTATTATCAAAGTACTGT
>CADBRB010000033.1 GCA_902796955.1 uncultured Ruminococcus sp. | reverse complement strand
TAAATTTACGTTGTTTAATTTTCAAGGTTCTGCGCCGTTCCGGAAGCTTCCGCTTCGCAAACAGCTTATTTATTATATCATCCGCTTTCTCTCTTGTCAATAGGTTTTTTTTTTTTTTTTTCAAATTTTTTTATAGACCTTGCCTCATCATTTATTGTATAGTTTGTTATAAAACCTACGATATACAGTAGTATTATTTCTCATAGTTTTTATTTAATACATCTATTGCCCATAAAAGTTTTTTTAAATTGTTGAGTGTCAATGTCATTGCGTTAAAAATACATAATTTTCTTGTTTTTTCTTGCTGTCTGTGTTATTATTGGTTTATCTCTATATATAAATGAAAGGGCTGATATAAGTATGTCCCGTAAAATCAGAATTAACCGCGGTGCATTGCTTTTTATTATTCTGCTGATTGGTATTATTACTTATCTTGTTGTACTCAGCGTAACAAGAGGAAAAGACGAAGCGTTGATTAAAGATTTATGCTCTGACTACATTACAATAGAAACGCAGTACGATGCATTACCTGAAAAGTACCGGTCGGACGGTATTGATATGCCTGCAGAGGAGCTTAATAATTATATTAATGATATGAAAGACGCCATCAAACTATATTTTATTGATAACGAAAATGCATACGGGCGTTTAATAAATTCGATTGAGTCCTCGCTTATCAGGCAGGCCGGCGGCGGAGCAAAAATATCAAAATTTACTAAGAATATTATAGCGTTTACCGAATTTGAATACCGTGGCGATGTTGTAGAGGTATCCATGCAGTGTCAAAACCAGTTTGAGATAATTTCAGATTCAAACTCTGTAGCTGAGAACAACTATTTAAGCGATGACAGCATTATCGTGCAAAAGGTTGACGGCAAATGGAAGGTTGTATATTCAAATGTTAAATCTCCATTTGACATATCCGGCGATTATTTCGGCTACTATTAATTACGGAAAAGAGGTTTGTATATATGGAAGCTGCCTTGCAAATAAAAGGTTTATGTAAAGTTTTCGGCCATGTTCCGATTATAAAAAATGTTTCGTTTGACGTTTACCCCGGTGAGGTGTTCGGATTTTTAGGGCCAAACGGTGCAGGTAAAACAACAACCATTAAAATGGTTATGGGATTTTTAGCTCCCGATAAGGGCGATATCATTATAAACGGCACTAATATTAAGGAAAACTATGAAAAAGCCATGTCAAATCTGGGAGGAATAGTTGAAAATCCGGAAATGTACAAGGATTTGACCGGACGTACCAATTTAAAGATGTACGCACGCCTGCATGACGGAGTTACCGACGAGCGTATAAATGAAGTGATTTCACTTGTCGGTATGTCTCAACGCATAGATGAAAAAATCAAAAAATACTCTCTCGGTATGAAGCAGCGTATCGGTCTTGCACAGGCGATACTGCACAAGCCGCGTGTTCTTATACTGGACGAGCCGACAAACGGCCTTGACCCTGCCGGTATTAAGGAGCTTAGAGATATTCTTTGTCATCTTGCTCATAACGACGGTGTTGCCGTTATAATATCGAGTCATCTGCTCTCCGAGATGGAGCTGATGTGCGATAGAGTCGGAATTATCAGTAATGGCACAATGCTTGGAGTAAAGCCGATAAAGGACTTGCTGGAACACGCAAACGGCGGTACTGTAAGCTTTAGATTTTTAACGAACGATATAGATTTGTCGCTTAGCATATTGAACGGGAAGTTCAGCAAAGCCGTAACTAATGTAACTTCCGGTTATCTGGATTTGAGCATACCTTTTGAATGTGTTCCTCTTATCAATAAAAAGCTTGTTGAAGGCGGAGTTTCGATTTACGGAATTACTCAAAACACGGCATCTCTGGAGGAGGCCTTTATGAACATCATACAAAGGGGTGGTTTTGATGCGTAAGCTGTTTGCTCTGTATATTAACGAGCTTGTCAAGATTTTTAAACGTGTCAGCGTGTTAGTCATGCTTATAATAATGGTAGTTCTTGTAGGACTTTACACACTGCTCAGCTCTTTCAGCTATTCCTCGGTAATAAGCGATTTTTTAGGCGGTGCTTACGATGACACCCAGGCGGAGCTTGCGGCTCTTAAAGAGGAGCGTGCAACTCTGGAAATACGAATAAAGGCCGCTCAGGCAAGCAGCTCTACAGATGCCGCCGCTACTTTACAAGAGCTTGAATCCGACTTGATTTATACAGATAATGAGATTTATATATTGAATCTGTGCATTGAGAGCGGTGTTCAAAGATACAACGAAGTGAGCTTTCGCAGAGATGCTATCGACAAAATATCCCAGTATCTTTTTGATTTGATAAGTCTGCGCAGGCAGGCAAGCAACGATGCTGAAGCGGCATTACAGGTTGAGCAATATGAGAAATACGTGGAAACTCTCTCCGACATAGTAAAAAATAACGACTATAAATCGTATATCGAGTTTTCCAAGGAGTCGGTAAATCTTAATACCGACATTACTGATGAGGAACGTGAAATCGAGCTTGAATACTACGACTTGTTATATTTAAACGACCCAAGCGGTTCGGGTAAAATAAGCGGGTTGACCAATGCGTTGCTCAACATAAAAAATGAGCGCATTTCGCTTTTGAGAGGTATTAACACTGTTGATACGGCAAAGTACAATATGCCGCTCTCAATGGATGACGAGGAGTATATAAAGAACAAGCTGGCAGTTGATTTGTATAATGTTGAGCATGGATATCTCGCACTATATGACAGGTACAGTGCAGATTACTCCAAAGCCACCGCCGTAAACAACGCTATAACCTTCGGCACGGTATTTATTGCGATTTTGGTAATGATACTTGCAGGCACGGCTATCTCCAAAGAAATAGCCACCGGCTCTATAAAATCTCTTATAATAGCACCTGTTAAACGCTGGAAGATTATGACGGCAAAGGTACTTGCACTGCTAACCTTAACATTGTTGAGCATGGCATTGCTGTTCATTCTCTCGCTCGGATTATGCACACTGTTGTTCGGCACGTCTGTGCAGATTCCGTACGTATACGCAAGCGCAGGCAAAGCCAAGGAGCTGTCATATATATTATATGAGCTTTCTGTTTTGGGTATAAGCTCAGTAAAGGTTATTGTTTATTCCGCATTTGCGCTTCTGCTTTCTACCATAACACGCAACAGTGCGCTGTCGGTCGGCTTATCTATAGGCACATACTTTGGCGTATCAAACATTTCAACCATTCTGACAACGACTATGAGCGGCGAATGGACGAAGTTTATTCCGTTTGAACATTTTAATATGCTCGGCAGAATATTTACTTATTCGCCCGTCTATATTAACGATTACTCAGGTATGTTCGGCATTATAACAAACACTCCGCTGATGTTTTCCGTTGTCTATTTAGCCGTCCTCACCGTGACTATGATGATTACATCCTATGATTCATTTAATCACAGGGATATAAAGTAAGCAGACGGATGGCATCCGCAGGCTTGTTCCTGTCAAGTCAGTATTAGGATATTGCTGATGATATTGTAAATGGTTACAAAAATTGTAGTCGTATTATAATCAACCATTTTATAAATCTAAAACCACCCGTAAACGTTGAGTGCGATATACGGGTGGTTTGTAAGTAATTTGCACCTCTTCTCTCTTCACTCTTAAATATTACTTTGCTTTGTCAGTGTGCCGGCAAAGTAACAACTCCCTGTATTACACTTACTTGCAATACAGGGAGTTTTTTTCGGTTAGCTATTATTTATTATTTTTCGCAGAGCTTTTATAAATCTCATTTACGATGTCATCAATATCCTCTTCAGTAACGTCTATTGACGCATCGTCTTCTTCGGGCTTAATCGCTTCGTTGTCATCGGCTTCCTCGTCTTCGCTCTCGCTTATATCGTCATTGTCCGCATCTTTTTCGGCTTCCTTTTTCTCCTTGTGGCGTTTAACCATTGCGGAGATAAATGCGATAACAGCCAAAACCAACAGCACACAAGCTATAACAAATACCACAGTGGTTATTCTAAGTAAATTGTGCAGCATTGGCTTTCCTATACTGTCAATAAACGATTTGACCGGAGAGTTGTTGAGCGCAATCTTGGAGAAAATATCATGATTATTGAAAACAAGCACTGGTATAAACATAATACATCCGGCAAGCCAGTACACGTTTGCCGTAGTATACAGCCTTTTACGCATGGTAGATGCACCTACGGACAATGTCAAAACCGTCAAAAATACACACAGAGCCGTTATCAGCATCCAGTATTGAGCTGTCATCTGTACATACTTGTTTGAAAAAACGTACTTTGATACCGGTTTAAACAGATTTATACTTCCGTAGCTGTCCTTTATTGCAACTATATTGGCGCTTACCGTACCCGCCAAATCATCAGCTATAAGCTGTACAGTTTCATCGTCGATATCCGCATTTTCTTTTTCAAAAAAGTCTTCCAATACCTTTTTGATATTTTCGCTCGGATAGTTTATCTCCGCAAGCTGAGTGCCGTTTTTAAGGCTCTTATAAAGTGCTTCGGCATAATTACCGGATATCTCCTTAACGGATTCATCGGTAATAACCGCAACTATCTCATCATAAGGCAAGCCGTAATACAAACAGCTTGACTTTATAGCTTTGCCTATGTAACCGTTTATTTCGCTTATGTATTCGTCAGAGGTCAACTGCTGTTTATAATAGTTTTCATTAAACAGCGTATTATTAAGGAACACCGATACCGTAGCGGCAAATAACGACGCCGCCATAACTACCACCAATATAAATCTGCAAACGCCTATAAAAAATGCCGCCGCTTTATTCCGCTTCTTCATGTGTATGCCAGTCCTTTCCATCTATTTTCTCGCAGAGTACGCCAAATCTTTCATAACGTATGCCGTACACGCTTCTCGGATAACAGGTATACATCAGCAATGTTTCCGTGGCATTTCTGTCGTAATCCGTAATATAGCTTGCATCCTGATAATTGAAAACAAACGTTTTCTTTACGCGGTATTTATACCGTCCGTAAATTGTATCTATCGTTACTACATCGCCCTTTTTCATGTCCTCAAGCTCATAAAAAACCTTTGTAACATGAGCCGTAAGAACAACTCTTCCTCCCTGCCCACAGAACGGCGAGCCTATGTAATGACCGGAGCCGATTTCGAGTATATCGGCATTATCACCGCTGTAAACGGGTATATCCTTCATTTCCCATCCTTCAACATTGAGCGTTGCCCACTGGCTTAAATACGGTATTTTCGGAAACTCCGCAACATCCTCTTCGGGCTTGTCTATTTTTTTGCTCAAGTCAATTTTTATATCGTTATTGATTACGCTTGTATTGGTAACAAGCTTATAGTATGTGGAATCTATCATTACCGTATTGAACAGCCATGATGAAAAAACGCACACGGCAACCGCAACAATAACAAACGGTAAAAGCCAAAATACAATTTTTATGGCAGTATTTGCCTTACTTTCATTTTTTTTCATCCTAATTGCCAATAATGCAAGCATTACAAATAAATCCTGTTTACAGTAATGCTTGCATATTCCTTTTCATAGTTTTATTTTAATTTGCTTTAATCTATCCGATTTAAAATGCCCTCGCATCATCGAATATTCAATTTAGCGATTACGCTCAACACGTCAAACCGCTATCCTCTTTTTTACAAAGAACAACGCAATAGCAACAAGCATAAGCGCACCGCTTGTATACAAGCCGGTATAATCTCTCGTCTTAACCGGCTCATCGGTTCTCTTAACGATATCACCGTCAAGCTCGCCTATAACCTCGCCGTGCTGACCGTAGATGATAGCTTTGATATCGCCCTCATGGAGCAATCCGCTGTCCTTAGGCACTATTTTGTAGCTGACGTTCAAAAGTGCGCATAACTCATCGACTATGCTGTAGATGTAATCCACCTCTGCACCGTGATAGTTATGTACGGAATGTCCCTTTGTCAAATCCAGTGTACTTGAAAAGCGCTTGATTATCTCTATCAGCTTATCGTTTTGGGCTTCGGTTGTTTCAACGTTGGCAAAAATATTTTTTGTTGTATCAAGGTACAAGTCCTCATAATCATCGGGCATACATTCCTTTACAACATCCATAACGTCATCGCGCGTTGCCGCACTTACACTCATAAACGAGCTGAAAATCAACATAAAAGCCACTATAAGGCAAACTGTTTTTTTCATAACCGCATCTCCTCTTTTGGTATTTTTCCTTTTCTTTTAAGATAGTCATATACATATTATATGTTATAATAATTTTGCCTTTTTGTCAAGTACATACGCCGTGTAATTAGTGTATTTGTAAAATTTTTATGGTTATCTGCGGAATGAATCTCTCCGCCCCCACGTCTACCAAAGTCTTTTATATTCTCTCAAACAATCAAAACAGCCCTGTACCGTAAAAACGGTGCGAGGCTGTGTTATACTATCTGTAATTTTATTTAATTATTTTACCGGTTCGAGTCCCCAAATACCTGTTGCGTAGTCTTTTATGGCTCTGTCCGCCGCAAAAATACCGGCATTCGCAATATTTACAAGCGACATCTTGTTCCACAAATCTTTATCTCCGTACAGTTTGGCTATTTTCTCCTGTGCGCTCTGATAATCGGCAAAATCCGCAAGAGCCATGTAACGGTCATTATTAATCAAATAATTTGCAATGGCTTCAAACTGCATACCGCCTACATTCGTATTCATTTCATCTATTGCGCCTCTGAGTACGGTATTGTTGTAATAATGCACATTCGGGTTATAGCCTGTCTTTTTAAGCTCGTTTACCTGAGGTGTAGTCATACCGAACAGCACCATGTTATCAGATCCTACTGCATCATATATTTCAACGTTGGCACCGTCCAGCGTACCGAGAGTTATCGCACCGTTTATCATAAACTTCATATTGCCCGTTCCGCTTGCCTCCGTACCGGCAAGAGATATCTGCTCGCTCACCTCGGCGGCAGGCATCAGCTTCTCCGCTACCGAAACTCTGTAGTCCTCAAGATATACAACCTTGAGCTTATCGTTTACCTTCGGGTCGTTATTGATTTGCTCTGCAAGCTTAACAATAAACTGTATTATCTGCTTTGCAAAGTAATAACCGGGTGCTGCCTTAGCTCCGAAAATATAGGTCTTAGGTACAAAATCGGCATTGGGGTTCTCACGCAGCCAGCGATATGTCGCCAATATATTAAGTGCGTTTAAATGCTGTCTTTTATACTCATGCAAACGCTTTACCTGAACATCAAAAATTGAATTGGGGTCTACGCTGACGCCGTTGTGAGATTTGATGTAATCAGCCATTCTAAGCTTATTTTCAAGCTTAACCTGAGCCAGCTTTTCCAGTACGGCCTTATCGTCCTTAAATGCCTCCAGCTTTTTAAGCTCGGCGGCATTGCCCACATATTTATCACCTATAAGCTCGCTGATAAGAGATGACAGCTTCGGGTTTGATTGATTTAGCCACCTTCTGTGAGCTATACCGTTTGTAACGTTGGTAAACTTATCCGGTGTAATTCTATAAAAGTCGCTAAAAACGGTGTCCTTTAATATATCGCTGTGGAGCTTTGAAACGCCGTTTACCTTATAGCTTGCCATAACCGCAAGGTTAGCCATTTTTATTATACCGTCGTTTATAATCGACATTGAATTTATACGTGACTGTTCAACGCCCATATCATTAAGCTGCTGGCAGTAACGTCTGTTTATCTCACAGATAATCTGATAAATTCTCGGCAGCTTTGTGCGGAACATTTCCTCGCCCCAGCACTCAAGAGCCTCTTTCATAACCGTATGATTTGTATAAGCAACCGTCTTGCTAACTATATCCCATGCCTTCTCCCATGGATAACCGCATTCATCAAGCATAATTCTCATAAGCTCCGGTACTGCAAGCACGGGGTGAGTATCGTTAAGATGTATTGTAACAAGGTCGCTGAAGTTGTCCAGTGAGCCATTGTTGCGAAGATGCCTTTTTACTATATCCTGTACAGTTGCGGAAACAAGGAAATATTGCTGATTAAGTCTTAAGCTCTTGCCCTCTGCGTGATTATCACCCGGATACAGAACCTTGGTAATGACCTCTGCCATAGCGTTTTCCTCTATGGCTCTGATGTACTCACCCTCGTTAAAGAGCTGCATATCAAACGCCCTTGATTGAGCTGCCCAAAGTCTTAATCTGCTGATTCCCTTGCCGTCCTTGCCGGAAACAAGCATATCATACGGAACTGCGTTTACCTTTGTTGTATCTACAAGCTCAACGTTGTGATAATTGCCGTCCCATCTTTCCTCTACACGGCCGTTAAAGCATACCTCAACGGCTTTTTCCGGGTGAGCCTGAAGCCACACCTTACCTCCGGGGAGCCAGAAATCAGGCAGCTCTGTCTGCCAGCCGTCAACTAACTTCTGGCTGAATATGCCGTATTCGTAACGCAATGAATATCCCATTGAGGGATACGCCTGTGTTGCAAGCCCGTCAAGGAAGCACGCCGCCAATCTGCCCAGTCCGCCGTTACCCAGTCCTGCATCAGGCTCCTGCTCATATATGCGATCTATTTTTACTCCGAACTTTTCAAGTGCGGAAGCCATTGTCTTTTCAAGTCCGAGATTATACAGGTTGTTTTTTAATGAACGACCCATAAGGAACTCCATGCAAAGATAATATACCTGCTTTTTGCCTTGAGCAACCGCTTTTTCGGTAAACTCCGTATAACCCTTGCTCATCATTTCTCTTACTATCAGTGCTATAGCCTTATAATAATGCTCGTCTGTCGCCTCTGTGGTGCTAACGCCGAAGTGATGCGAAAGCTTAGCAGATATAAGGTCATACGCCTCTGCTATTGTTAATCTATACTTCATCGGGATACCTCCTGGATTTATTGCAGATTTTTGTATATTAAGTATTGGATACTGCCGTAGACAGACCCGTAGGAATTAATTTTACCACATAATCCGCATATATGCAACAGTTTTATTACTCAGTTCATACGATTTGTTCGTTTTACATTACTAAATGCGATACTGTTTGTGAAGTATCGACAAATACCTTTTCGTATACATCCGGCTTTCAGCGCATATATTGACATATCAAACGTATTGTAATAATATAAAAATAATATCCACCGGTGTTTTCTCAACAATTACCCGATAAAGGAGCGCAGATATGCACAAAACTTTTAAAAATCTTAAAATAACAACTGACCGTTTAATAATACGCCCCTACTGTGCAAAGGATACCGACGCCGCATGGCGTGTGCTTTCACACCCAAAAATCTACCCGACCACCTATGCCATACAAAAGGATTATCCGAGAAATCGTGTTGTATGGTGGTTTCAGTGTATTAATAACAATATGAATTACGGCACTTCCTATGAATTCGGTATGTTTGATAAAATAAGCGGTGAATACATCGGCAACTGTGGAATAATCAATATTTTGGCGGCACATAAAAGCGGTATGATAACATATTTTACAGATCCGGAAAAATGGAATTGCGGATATGCCACTGAAGCCGCCGCCGCAATGCTTCATTTTGGATTTGATATTCTTTCTCTAAACAGGATAGGCGGTACTTGCATGAGCATAAATCCCGCATCTGCTTCCGTAATGAAAAAAATCGGTATGAAGTTTGAGGGTACTGCACACCAGGAATTATTAAAGGACGGCATTTATTATGATATTCAGCATTTTGCGGTTTTACGAAGTGACTATTACGAAAAACCTGATAATAAAAGGTAAACAGCTGTAAACTCAATAAAAAACATAAAATCATTCCCGCATGACATTTGCCGTGCGGGATTCTTTTATAATTTATATCCCCTATTACGGTTGTCAATCAAACGTCCTGCTTATATATTATTGTATCCCTTTTTAGTTTTCCAACACATTTAAGCACGCACATTACTTTAATCGCCGTTTACTGCTATGCTCAGCCAACACAGGCTTTCCTACAGCAACAACGTGTATATTTTACAGTTTGAACATACATTGACCTATACGGTTTTACAAATTTTACCGCTGTTAAAACAATTTTGTTACTGTTAATACAGTTTCTTTACTATGGCTCGATTTTAATGGTTATTTAGCTTTTCGAGTGTCTTTTTTCCGCATTAACACTGATTTTTTAACCCACGCAAGGTTTTCAACATTACACTGATAAAGATGTGAAGTTTTCAACACAAAGTCAATTAAAAAGGTGCATTTTCATCCCATTCCTCAAAGTTTTCAACATAAAATGACACTTTTGATATCAAAAACAGCGGTTTTTCAATATATTGTTATGGTTTTTGCTTAAAAGCATAGGAAAATTTTTAAGATTTTATAGTTTTTCACAGAGTTTTCAACATTGCAAACGTATTTTTCACATGAAAACACGTTATTTTTTAACTTTTTCAACGTAGTTTTCAACATTAAAGCGTGGAAAACTATGTTAAAATCTACGAAAAGTTTAAAAAAATAGATTTATACGAAAAAATACGCTTAAAGTTACTCAAAAACCACAACATATAGGCTCATTTTAACCAATTTTACAATTTAGAAAACTTTTCACAGTTTTCCACATTGTTTTTAACATAATTAATACTACTTTATTTTTTAAGCAGACAGCGGCGGAGAAGCTCCGCACCCACGTCGGCAGGCTGAGCCTGCACCCATGTCGCACACAAAATTTTTGCAAACATCAGCTTTATTTTCTGCGACAGGGTTTGTTATATGCCCTCTCAGTCACCTGCGGTGACAGCGTCTCGCCTGCCGGCTCGGTCGGCAGGCTGAGCCTGCACCCATGTCGCACACAAAATTGTTGTAAGTATCGGCTTTATTTCCTGCGGCGGAGCTTATTGTTTGCCCTCTCAGTCAGCTTACGCTGACAGCTTCTCGCCTGCCGGCTCGGTCGGTGCTTCTGCCTACGGCAGAGG
>CADBRB010000032.1 GCA_902796955.1 uncultured Ruminococcus sp. | reverse complement strand
GTTGCTACTTTTAATAACCGATTACGCAACATTGGTGTGCGCTTCGCACGTTTGTTTTCGTGGAAAGCGCACAGGCAAGCCATTTATCAAAGATGACTTGCCTGTTGTTTTATATTTATCTGATTTATTTGTAATATCTTGTCATTGTAT
Organism: uncultured Ruminococcus sp.; assembly: GCA_902796955.1. GTDB lineage: Bacteria > Bacillota > Clostridia > Oscillospirales > Acutalibacteraceae > RUG14223. The sequence continues at coordinate 9,233 of CADBRB010000032.1, read as the reverse complement.
ATTTGTGCGCGGTCTGTCCGATTTGTCGACAGTCTGAAAGCTCCGCATCACGGTTGATTCGTGATGCGGAGCTTTAATACTAATATCTGATAAAAAACAGACAAGCTTTTCTAACGCTTGATAACATATTATATACGGTTTAATTTACCTTCCTGTCAGGTTTTATGTCACTCATGAAATATCTGCCGACTCAATCCACTGCCGATGGGTCAAATGAAGGCATTAGCTCAAGCTTAAAGAGATTATTACGATGCAGGGTATCTATTCTTGCCTTGATATCAGGCTCTGGCTCAATCCCCTCACGAATATATCTGTCAAGTACGGCATAGGTAAAACCGAGGTTATCCTCGTCGGTCTTACCGCACAGACCGTCAATGGGCGGCTTTTCAATGAATTTTTCAGGCAGTCCTATATATCTGCCGATTGCCTTGACCTCTTGTACCGTCAGCTTTGAAAGCGGGCTGAAATCACCGACGCTGTCACCGTATCTGGTAGAATAACCCACCCAATCCTCAGAGAGATTGCAGGTGTTGACCACTCTGCCGTTTACAGACTGTGAAACCGCATATAATACGGACATTCTTATCCTCGGAGGCAGGTTCGTTTTAGTCTGCGCAGTAAGCTCAATACTGCCGCCTATGGCATTATATACTCCATCTACAGCCTCTTTAATGTTTACCGTGATGTTTTTAATATGCAAAAACTCGCAAAGCTCACGGGAATAATCAATATCAAATTGTTCGCCCTGCGGCATGAGTACGCCGAAAACACGCTCATTACCGAGTGCCTTACAGCATAAAGCCGCCGCAACGGAGCTATCCTTGCCACCGGAAATACCGACTACGGCATTGCAACCCTTCCCATTTTTTTCAAAAAAATCCCGTATCCATTCAATACAGTTCCGTGTTACCTTTTCTACATCAAATTTATACATCTTTTATCCTCCAAAGCTAACTCATGTAATGGTTATTAATCAGGCTATTCCGTTAAACTCCTGATATAATGATTTGGCATAGCTGTCCGTCATACCGGCGATAAAATCAACTGTAAGCATAATCCTTAAATACAGCTTTTCATCTTCGCTTTTACCTTTTGAATAAACCTGATAAATATACTTATAATTATCAGAGATTATCGAAACAAGCTTTTCATCAACCGCATTTAGCTGTGTATCGGTATCATAATATATAACTGCATTGACAAACTTATCCATAAGAAAGCTGAAAATCGCAGACGCACCTATCTCAAGCTTTAATATAGCAGACGTGCGGAATGCATAGCGATATGCTATATCGCTCAAAGCAGATGATATAATATTTACAAATCCGTCCTTTAAAAGCTCCTGCTTATAATTGCCGCTCATTATATCGTTATAATTGCGTGTAAAGTTTTCGGTTGCGAAGCCGATTAGCCAGCCCTGAATATATATTATCCAATTTTGTACCGCATTCATGTGCGGCATAACAATATTTTTATTCTGCGCCTGTTTCAGCTTCTTTTCAAGATTATTTATAATATCAAGGTATGTGTTTGTTTGAGCCTCGTCCTTGCACATACCCCTAAATTTATCGCTGTTAAGCTCCCGTATAAGCGTATCATAGCTGATAAGTCCCTTTTTAACAGCGTCCTCTATATCCGCAGTTTTATAGGCTATGTCGTCTGCGGCTTCTAAGATAAAGGACAGAGGATGCCTGCAATTTATTGCGCCCGTAGCGGTTGTGATATTCTTAAAAAGCTCTCTTTCGGCATAATAATAGCCAAGCTTTTTATCCTTGACGTTTCCCGATTTTTTATCTATCTCGGTACTGCTGACGGGGTATTTTATAATCGTGTTCAGAAGAGCGTATGTAAGATTCATGCCATGCTCGTCTATTAAAAAGTGCAGCTTTGATACCATTCTCAGCGCATGGGCGTTGCCCTCAAAATGCGTAAAATCGTTAATCATCTGCGGATTCAGTTTTTTATCGAGCTTAACTCCTCTGTACTCAAGCTTACCTAAATTTTCTTTAAACCAAAGGCGTATGGCGTCTTCTCCAAAATGCCCGAAGGGCGGATTGCCAACGTCATGTATCAAACCTGCACACTCTAAAACAGCACAGGCTTTTTCTTTTATTTCAGGGGTCACGTCATCGTCCAGCTTATTTTGAATAATTGCGGTAAAAATATTCTGTCCGAGCGATTTTGCAAAGGAAGACACCTCTATGGAATGGGTTAGACGGGTTCTTACAAAGTCGCTTTTGTCCAGAGGAAACACCTGTGTTTTATCCTGAAGCCTCCTGAATGAAGCACTACCTATTATTCTGTGGTAATCCTTCTGAAACTCATTTCTCAAATCATATCCGCTGCCGCTCTTTTTTGTGATTTCACGTTCACGCCTTTCACAGAGCAATTCACTCCAACGCACAGTCGTCATATCCTCCCTTACGGTTAAAACCATTATTTCATTATATTCTTCTCATGTTCAAGATAATCCTGCAAAATTATCACAGCGGCTACGCAGTCAACTGCCGCTTTTCTTTTTTTCCCTCTTGTGTTGGTTTCGTTTAAAAAATGATGAGCTGTAATCGTTGTACCGCGCTCGTCCTGCATGACCGTTTCAATACCTGATTTTTCGGTAATCATTTGAGCAAAAGCCCGTGCATTCTGCGCACTTTCCCCTTCTGTGCCGTCCATGTTCCTGGGCAAACCGACTACTATGCGCTGTGCCCTTTTCTCTTTTGCAATATTTACTACCTTTTCGGCAAGCTTTTCGGTATTATATTCGGTTATGTTTACTACGGGAGAGGCAAGCGTCTGAGTTATATCGCAAATTGCTATACCTGTGCGTGCTTTCCCGTAATCTACAGACATTATTATCATATTCTGCCACCTTAAAATCAAAAAATTACATACGGTTTCCCGCTGCAAAGCACCGGCTTTGCTGTGGCTTGCCGCAAGCGGCAAGCGTAAAGTCGGCGAAGCCGACGGCGGGAAACCCGATGCTGCAGTATTAAAAATTCGAGCCGTTCCAGCCCCAATACTCAATCTCCTGATATTTCACGTAAATCCTGTCAGCAGGAATATCAAGCTCACTTGATACTGCCTGTGTTATTTGAGCGGTTACCTTGTCACAGCTTGCAGGATTTGCGCTACCGTATAAGCTTATTTCAATAAAAGCTGACGGCTTTTCGTTACTGCCCCTGAAATACATACGGCAATTCTGCTCAAAATTGAGCATCAGCCATGCTTCGCTTTTGCCGGGAAAATTGGTAATTATCTGAGCAAATTTTTCCTTTAATGCTTTTTCGTTTTTTTCGGTTATCTCAACAGAAGCCTTAGTGTTGATAAACGGCATATAAATCACCTCATACTGATAAATATTTTTATAATTCCGCTCTGTAAAGCATATGTTGCATACTTGTATGACCTTATTCAGCTCATCATAAGATGGGATTTTTTCTCATATAAGTACAATGAAATTATATATATACAAAGCGGATTTGTCTATAGTTTTAATAAAAAAATGGTAAGTATGTATAGATTTTATCCCCAACATTTGATTTTAATAGTTTAATAAGTAAAAATCTTACTTTTTTCAACAATTCACTTTATATTTTTTTGAATTTAATGTATAATATACTTGTAGTAGTATCCGATGCGTCAGCAAAATGTCAACTATTATTGCCGTGACGCATTATACCATACATTTAAAGTTTTTTTAGGAGTGAATTAAAATGCCTTTGGTAAACACAAGAGAAATGTTCAAGAAAGCTTATGAGGGCGGCTACGCCATCGGTGCTTTTAACGTAAACAACATGGAAATCGTTCAGGGTATTACAGAAGCCTGCAAGGAGCTTAACTCTCCCGTTATACTTCAGGTATCATCCGGTGCAAGAAAGTACGCAAATCACACATACCTTGTTAAGCTTGTTGAAGCAGCTATTGAGGTAACAGGGCTTCCGATTGCATTGCACCTTGATCACGGTGACAGCTTTGAGCTTTGCAAGAGCTGTATAGACGGCGGCTTTTCATCTGTTATGATAGACGGCTCACATCTTCCGTATGAAGAAAATATTGCACTTGCTAAAAAGGTTGCCGATTATGCACATCAGTTTGATGTAACCGTAGAGGCTGAACTCGGCAGACTTGCAGGTATTGAGGATGACGTAAACGTATCCGCCGCCGATGCTTCATATACAGACCCTGCTCAGGTACAGGATTTTGTTGAGCGCACAGGTGTTGATTCATTGGCAATAGCTATAGGAACAAGTCACGGCGCATATAAGTTTAAGCCCGGTCAAAAACCACAGCTTAGATTTGACATACTCGCAGAGGTAGAAAAAAGATTGCCCGGATTCCCAATCGTACTTCACGGTGCTTCATCGGTTATACCTGAGTTTGTTGATATGATAAACACTTACGGCGGAAAAATGCCCGATGCAATCGGTATTCCTGAAGATATGCTCAGAGAAGCCGCAAAAATGGCAGTTTGCAAAATCAACGTTGACTCCGATCTTCGCCTTGCAATGACAGCAACCCTGCGTAAATATCTTGCGGAACATCCCTCTCACTTTGATCCGCGTCAATATCTCTCTCCTGCACGTGCAGCTATTAAGGATATGGTTGCTCATAAGATTACAACTGTTCTCGGAAGCGCAGGCAAGGTTTGATTTACGAATCTTATTGAAAAGTATATACGTATAAAAGATAAACAGAGCTGGATGCTTAGCGCATTCAGCTCTGTTTATCTTTTAAGAAGGAATATATGAAAAATGTTTCTCGTACTCTGATTTATAGCAGAACACTTCTTACAACATCTTCGGGTACTCCTGTTACCATTGAGAGCATCTCCGAAGTTACCTGACCGTCGATTGCGTCATTGCACAGCCCGCTGTATTTCAGCAACAGGCAGCCTGCAAAACAATCAGCCTGACGTTCGTGCTTTTCAACACACAGGTTTGTGTTAAGCCGCATATCTATCGAATTTGTTCCGCCGTGTATAATTATATGTCCAAGCTCATGTGCCAGTACAAATCTTGAAAACTCATGCGGACAGCTTTCGTTAAGTATTATCACGTAATTTTTCAAAATTTTCACAAAAAAACCGTTTACATTATCCGGCAATTCCTGCCTGATAACCTTGATATCCATTCGGTCGCAAATCTCAAACGGGTCTGACGTGCCGTATTTTTTAACGGTTTTTTCCACTATTTGGGGTATATTAAGCAAAACTATCGCCCCCCGGACTTAGGCTGCTGTTTTTTATCAGGTATCGCAACTGCCGCCGCAACACGTATGGCAGACACAATTTTTTCTCTATCCTGCTCGCTTATAGGCTCACCGTTAAACATAAGCCCCTGCTGGCTCGCAAGTATTTGTGTAAATTCATCTATAAGCTCGTCAACCTCTCGGCTGTCTTTCTTGTTATTAAGCGTAAGCCCTAAAAGATAGTCGGTAGATGTACCAAGCTGGGAGCAAATGAGCGAGAGCGTTTTATTGTCCGGTTCTCTTCTGCCCTGCTCGTACATTCCTATTGTGGAAGCCGAAACTCCAAGCCTTTTTGCCAAATCCTGCTGCGTCATACCGCTTGATGTTCTAAGCCCCTTAAGCCGTTCTCCAAATACACTGCTACTCATTTATGTGACCCCTCCCGTGTTGTTGAGTTTATTATACAACACATTTTGTGTGTTTTCAAGTGCTTTTTTAAAAGTTTTTTCTAATGGCATAAAATTATACCATTAGATTTTATAAGCAAACATTTGTTTCTTTATCTCTTGATTTTATTTTATAAATTTGCTAAAATAATGCTATGCAAGAGAATATCTGAATGATTAATTGATTTATTCCATTCAAAATCATTAGTTATTCTCGTATTTTTTGCACTATAATCACACGTAACGTGTAATAGGAGGTATAGTAATGAACTATATAGAATGGTCTAATGAATACAGAAATCAGGAAGAAACAATCAAGAACTATTTAGCAGGCTTAAAAACAGAGCTTAAAGCATCAACAGGCGATAAAAAACAACAGCTTACCGGTCGTATTTCTACACTATATTCAATATATCTCGAGTGCAAACACATACGTTTATTATTGGAGGAACGTGCAGAAAGGTGCGGTGATGATAATGTCAAGACGAATACTCTCATTCAATGAAAGCACCCCGGCTTTTACGGGGTTGTACGGCGGTGATATATACTGCGATAATAAATGCGATATAAATAATATGAAAAAGCTTATAAGCACTGCCATATCTATTGAGCTGACAGAAAAACAGCGGTATTGTATTACAGAATTTTACTATAATAACAGAAAAATGAAGGACATCGCCGTTGAACTAAACGTTGCGCCGTCAACAGTGTCACGCCATATTGAACGAGGTATGAAAAAGCTTAAACGAGCCGCCTGCTATTATTCCCGATTTTCCTCATGATTAATACTAATCTGTTAGTAAATAATTAAGTCAATTTTTGATTTAGTATTTAACTTATCACAAAAAATTAAAAAATTAACGATAAACATTAAAAAAGTATTGACAAACATTAAATTGTATGGTACACTATTTGCAGATTGAAACAGCTGATTACGGTCAAGACAGAGCCCGGCATTTGGCTGTCAACTACCATATCAACCTATCATCGAAATATAATAAAAGTATACCGAGCCTTTTAACAATTCGGCTTTGTATACTTAATAATTACAATCGGGAGGATTTAAAATGAAATCTTTTAACAAAATCGCAAAGTTTTTTTCCAGAGTGCTTGAGCTTGCAAACTGGATAACGTCAGGCATCATATTTATATTGCTTATTGTAGCTGTTATTGCTCCTGAGTGGACAAAGACTCACATTTTATTGACAGGCAATAATACCGTAGTTAATGTGTACGGGTTTACGATTCAAGTTATGACTCCTGCCGGCGAACTCAATATGAAGGCTGTTTACATCTATTACATTGTATGTGTTATCTTAGGCAGTCTTATGGCAATGGTTTTTCGCAACATTCATCTTATTCTCAAAACTGCTGACGGAGAAACATGGTTCTCCAAGGGGAAAACTCCGTTTCAAGAGGACGTTATAAGAATGATAAGAGAAATCGGTATATTTATGATAGCCGTACCTGTTGTGAATATCATTTTTAACATTATTGCACGTTTTGTTGTAGGTAGCGGTGCAGAACTTAGCTCTCAGCTCGGTCATTTTGCAATCGGTTTTGCCTTTGTGTGCCTTACGCAGTATTTTGCCTACGGCGAAAAGCTTGAAAAGGACACTGAGGGTCTTATTTAAAAGGAGCGCACATATATGAGTAAAATCGTTCTAAAGCTTGACAGAATGATGGTTGAGCGTAAAATCTCATTAAATGAGCTTGCTGAGAGAGTTGGTATCTCAAATGTCAATCTCTCAAAAATTAAAAACAACAAGGTTTCCGCTATCAGATTTTCTACACTCTGCGCTATATGCGATGTACTTGACTGTGAGCCGGGGGATATTTTACAGATAGAAAAATAATTGCAGAAGCTCTTGAATTTAAGAGAATTATGTGATATACTGTTTTAAACTTAATATGTTAAGGCTGTGATGAAAAGAAGTAGGACGGGTAAATTTTTAAGAGAGTATTCGGGTGGTGCAAGAATATAAATTTCCCGTGTTGAATACATTTCGGAGCTGCTGCCTGAAAGAGCGTCGGCTTTATTAGGGTTAGACGGGTACGCCCGATACAGCGTTATATGTGTGTTGGCACATAATGAGGGGTATTTTGTGAAAAATGCCTGAGTCAGAGGTGGTACCGCGATTATTCGCCCTCTGTTCCTAACGGAACAGAGGGCTTTTTTAGTGCCGCCTAAACTTATAGAATAATGCAGATAATCCAAGGAGGTATTTTTAAAATGCAAATTTATGAAGAATTACAGGCAAGAGGACTTATCGCACAGGTAACGGACGAGCCTGAAATCAGAGAACTTATCAACAACGGCGGAGCTAAATTCTATATCGGCTTTGACCCGACTGCCGATTCATTGCACGTTGGACATTTTATGGCTTTATGCCTTATGAAGCGTTTGCAAATGGCAGGAAATAAACCGGTTGTTCTACTTGGCGGTGGTACAGGTATGATTGGTGACCCGTCCGGCAGAACCGATATGCGTGCCATGCTCACGCCGGAGGCAATTCAGCATAACTGTGATTGCTTTAAAAAGCAAATGGAACGGTTTATTAAGTTTGGCGATGATGAAGCGATAATCGTTAATAACGCCGATTGGCTGCTTGATTTGAAGTACGTTGATATTCTGCGTGAGGTGGGTGCGTGCTTCTCGGTAAACAATATGCTTCGTGCAGAGTGCTATAAGCAGCGTATGGAGCGCGGTTTGAGCTTTTTTGAGTTTAACTACATGATAATGCAATCATACGATTTCTACTATCTGCACAAGCATTACGGATGTAATATGCAGTTTGGCGGCGATGACCAGTGGAGCAATATGCTCGGCGGTACTAATCTTATACGCAAAAAGACGGGCGACGATGCTTACGCAATGACTATTACACTGCTGATGAACAGCGAGGGCAAAAAGATGGGCAAAACCGCAAAGGGTGCTGTTTGGCTCGACCCGAATAAAACTTCTCCGTTTGAGTTTTATCAGTACTGGAGAAATGTTGATGACGCTGACGTTATGAAGTGCCTGCGTATGCTCACTTTTGTACCGATTGAGGAAATTGAGGAAATAGAGCACTGGGACGACAGCCGAATCAATGAGAAAAAAGAGCTTTTGGCATACGAGCTTACCTCTCTTGTGCATGGCAAAGAAGAAGCAGACAAGGCCAAGGAGGTTTCACACTCTCTGTTCGCAGGCGGCGGCGATGATGCAAATATGCCTACAACTGAGCTTAGTGAATCGGACGTACCTGTTGACGGTATTAAAATCTTAGATTTGATGCTGCTTTGCAAGCTTGCACCAAGCAAGGGTGAGGCAAGACGTCTTGTTCAGCAGGGCGGCGTTACCGTGAATGATGAAAAGGTGCAGTCGTTTGACCTCGTTATCTCCGTTGACGAGCTTAAACAGGGCGTAAAAATCCGCAAGGGTAAAAAGATATTCCACAAGGCAATAATTAATACTAATTCTCAATAAACAGATTAACATCTGTTACGTTAAATTTCGTATAACTTTGTTGTCGTCCTCGGAATACGTCAGTATTCCTGCGTCCTCCGCCTCGCTTAGCAAAATTTTCCGATAACACCTGTTTAAACCGTTTTAATGAT
>CADBRB010000031.1 GCA_902796955.1 uncultured Ruminococcus sp. | reverse complement strand
TTACTGTGCCGTTTGATACAACTGCATTGTTGCAAAGTGAACACAGCGAGAGAAGCTCTTTACATGAAGTGGATTCCAGCGAAACGTCACCGCCATATGTAACAGCCGCAGTTACTGTCATTTTATTCTGTGTTAATGTGCCTGTTTTGTCAGAGCAAATTACGTTTGCACTGCCAAGAGCTTCAACAGCGGGCAGTTTGCGTATTATGGCTCTTTTGCGTGCCAGCCTGCCCACACCTATGGCCATTACAATCGTAACTATTGCCGCAAGCCCTTCGGGTATTGCCGCAACTGCCAGGCTTACCGCTATCATAAACATATCCAAAGGCTCTGTGTGCTGTATAAGACCGAGGACGAATATAAGCATACATATGCCGATTGCGCCGATTCCAAGTATTTTTCCGGTTTGCGAAAGCCTTTTTTGCAAAGGCGTTTGCGGTGTAATTTGCTCATTTATCATAGAGGCGATTTTGCCTACCTGTGCTGACATACCCGTTGCAACAGCTACGGCTTTGCCGTTACCGTAGGTTATAAGGCTTGAGGCAAAGACCATGTTCTTCATATCACCTACAGCGCAGTTTTCGGTGAGAAGCGCAGAAGCGTCCTTTTCCGCCGGCACAGATTCGCCGGTTAGGGCTGATTCGTCCACTTTCATTCCGTTTGTTTCCAAAAGCCTTGCGTCGGCAGGTATGTAGTCGCCGGTACCAAGGAGCAGAATATCACCGGGAACCACGCTTTCTGATGGGATAGTCATATTTTTTCCGTTTCTTATCACGTGAGATTTTGGACTGCTGAGCTTTTGAAGCTCTGAAATGGATTTTTCCGCTTTATTTTCCTGAATAACGCCTGTAATAGCATTGACCGTAACAATGATAAGTATTATAATTGAATCAACATAATCACCGTTGCCGCTTATATGTGCCGTTATAAATGATAATGCGGCGGCGGCCAATAGAATCATTACCATAAAATCGGAGAGCTGTTCTGCAAATTTGCGGAATACACTTTTGCTTTTAGTGGCCGTAAGCTTGTTTGTACCATACTCAGACAGTCTTTTTTCTGCCTGCTGTGTAGTAAGACCGTTGATTTTATCTGACGAAAGTTTTTTTATTACCTCAGAAGAGGTACTGCAATGCCAGTCCATTTTATTGTCATTCCTTTCCGATGAAAAAATCATCATCACTGAAATTATATTCAGGCTTGTCTGCACATATGCGTAAAATCAACGGCTTATCCGGGCTTTAAAACAAAAATTCTTGTAATTAATGCTATGATTTCAAAAAAAGACTTGATTTTTTTGCAAAATAATGTTATGATAAGCTGTACATGAATATAGGCACGAGCAGAAGGAGGTGGGACATATGCCAAATATTAAGTCAGCAAAAAAGCGCGTAAAGGTTATAGCTACAAAAACAGCTAACAACAAAGCCCGTAAATCAGCTTTGAGAACTGCGGTTAAAAAGGCTAATATCGCTGTTGATACCAATTCAGCGAATAAGGTTGATGAAGTACGTGTTGCTATCAAGAAGATAGATCAAGCGGCTGCAAACGGAATTTTACACAAGAACACCGCTGCAAGGAAGAAGTCCGCCCTTGCTCGTAAGCTTAACAATGCTAACGCATAATTGAGATACGGCACAGCGAACACGCAGTAAAATGTGTTATAAAATAATACCCGCTAAACGGAGATTAACTTCGATTTAGCGGGTTTATTTTTTTGATTTGCCGTTTTTTATTAGGGATTGCTGCCGCTTTATATCAAATAGAGATATTCGGCAGAATTTGTAATACTAATTATCATTACAACGCTTTAAACAGATGTTAATGTGTTTTACTACTTAGTATTACAATAAATCTGTGCAAAGTTTCAATCATGATTTGCTATAAACTCAAAAAAAATCGGACTGCCATAAGACAGCCCGACCTTTTTATTTAATTGAAAAGATTAATCGTTATGTATTATTTCTTCTTTTTCTTAGCTACAACAACGATGATGATGATGATAAGAATAACAACAGCAGCGCAAATGATGATGTAGAGAGCGATGTTGTTGCTCTTCTCAGGCTCAGGCTCAGGCTTTGATTCAGGCTCGGAAGCAGGAGCTTCACTCTCGGCAGGAGCTTCTGTATAGTCCTTCCAAGCAGCCTCGTCAACCAATTCGCCAGTTACAGGATTCTCAACCTTGTTGCCTGTGTAGTACATTACTTTGCCCATCTCGGCAGCTGTCAAAGTTGTGTCGCCTGTCTGCTTGCCGGTGTCGTTGCTGAATATAGCGTTTGTCCAGTTGCCTTCAGGAATTGTGAATGAATAAAGATTATCATTAACCTTTGTGCAAACTTCGCCTTCTGTCTGCCAGCCGGCTAAATCGCCGTCAGTACCCCAAACGTGGCAATAAACAGTTTCAAAGTTTTTCCAATCATCCTTCGGAATCTCAAAATAGATTGTTCCGCCAAAAGGCTCGGATGCAGGAGTTTCAAGGTCTTTCCAAGCAGCCTCGTCAACCATTTCGCCGTTTACAGGGTTCTCAACCTTGTTGCCTGTGTAGTACATTACTTTGCCCATCTCATCAGCTGTCAAAGTTGTGTCGCCTGTCTGCTTGCCGGTGTCGTTGCTGAATATAGCATTTGTCCATGCGCCGGCAGGAACTTCGTATGAATAAAGGGTGTCGTTTACCTTTGTGCAAATTTCTTTCTCTGTCTGCCAGCCTGCGAGTTCGCCGTCAGCTCCCCAAATGTGGCAATAAACGGTTTCAAAGTTTTTCCAATCATCGGTAGGAATCTCAAAGTAGATAGTACCGCTGATTTCAGAACCTGTGGTGGTAACTTCGCCGGGTTCCTCGGTTGTTTCAACCGGCTTAACCTCGCCGAGCTCTGTTGTCGGCTCTACCCATGTGCAGGTGTCGCCTTCAATAGTAGCAATTTTACCGGCTGCATCATCAAGATTTGTGATGTCAGCAGTTTGATTCTTATCAGCATTATTAACGCTGAATACTAAACCGGTTACGTTTCCTTCGGGAAGTACATAACCATAAATGCCGTCTGCAACCTTTGTGCAAACTTCTGCTGCGCTTTGCCAATCAGGGCTGGTTATACCGTCTTCGCCCCAATAATGACAGTAAACTTCTGTATAATCGGTAGCCCAATCAGCAGGAACCTGAAAATAAACGGTACCTGTTAATGCAGATGCACTGGGAACTACTACACAAAATGTAGCAACCAGAAGAACAGCTGTCAACAAAACGCTTAAAATTTTCTTGGACATAATTATTCCTCCTAAAATATATTTATAAGCGATAAAAATTCCAATCAAAGATTAAGCAAGACGCTTCTGAAAAACAATAAACAATAAATAAATTTGCTGTTTTTCAGAAACGCCCTGAAAATCCGAAGAAAACTTCATCACTTAAAACAAACTTATTATACACCATATCTGGTTGATGTGCAATATTTTTTTATGATTTTTTGGTTGTAGCCTATAATTTCCATTAAAACGCACAAAAAACTATATAAAAATTTTGTTAAAATAACCATAGATTTGTCGTTTTAATGATTTATTAAAATATATTTTACAAAACGGTTGCTTTTATCCAGTATAATTAATTATTCTTTTTTGATTATTTATTACAAAAAATGACAATTTAGTGATAAAGATCTGTTAATCGCACCCTTTACGACGAGAAATTGATTTCAAGACGGAAAAAGTTATTGAAAAGACTGTAATACTTGGTATTACTGTTTTGAGGGAAGCTTTAATAATCTAAGATGACAATTTACAAAACCGATATAATCTATATGAATAAGAAACACATATTATTATAGTTTTCAGTGGGAAGAGGAGTTTACAATGAAAGCTTTTTTCTTGATAATAGCGGCTATTTGCTTTTTCGGCTTAGTCGGTCTTATTTTTTACTATCTCGGCAAAAGGGTACTTGCGGCATTAAAATACAGATTCAAGAGCATTAAAACAAGCATTTACTGGGTGGCATATGTTGCCGGTTTATTTTTTATAGTTTTCTTTAAAACAGTATTTTTTGCAACCTTATTGTATTCTCTGATATTCTATGTTGTCTTTGATGTTGTTAAAGAATTATTAAAACTTATAAAAATAAACGTCAAGGCAAAGAATGTTCTGTCAAACATCAACCTGCACGGTCTTACAGCACTTGTTTTAGCTCTTATACTGACGGTTGCCGCCGCAGCGAATGCAAGATACTATCAAGTGACAAACTACACGGTTCAAACCGATAAGCATTTCAATAATGCAGACAGTCTTAATATAGTTATGATATCCGATACACATTGCGGCACCGCAGTAAAGGAAAAGGAGCTTGACCGGATAATAGATGGAATTAATGCTCTGAAGCCTGATGTCGTCTGCCTTTGCGGAGATATAATAGATGAGGGAACATCTATAGAGCTTGAGAATTACTCTGTTAAAAAATTCTCTGAAATCAATTCTCGGTACGGTGTCTACTATATCAACGGTAATCATGAGAGTATTGACGACAGAGAGCGATATGGGGAGAAGCTTGAAAAAGCAGGCGTCAATGTATTGTATGACAGTTATGTA
>CADBRB010000030.1 GCA_902796955.1 uncultured Ruminococcus sp. | reverse complement strand
TTGGGATTATATGTGTTTATCGTTATCATTACACCGGTAGATTTAGTGATATCGGTAAGCAGACCTGAGTAGTATCTTTGCGCACCGTTATACACGTTACTGCTGTGCGGCTTAAAACCTTCGGGAAGATAGAAATGTAAATCGCCTACGTCAATACTTTGACCATCGGCTGTAGGTCTTTGCTCCGTTACATCCGCTATTGAAATTGCAGATTCGGGGGTACTGTCGGCTTCGCTTTTCGTGCCGCTTGAATAGCCTTTGTTATCGCCACCGCTGCCGCAGGCAGAAAAAGCAAGAAGAATTGATAAGACAAGTAGTGCAGAAAACAGTTTTTTCATTTTGTATGACCTCCTGTAAGTATTTCTGCCTTGCGTAATGCAGTTATATACGCAAAAGCATGGGTATAGAGTAATACCTGATAAAAAAAGACAGTCTATGCGGTTGAATTTACAGCCATACAAGTTATCATCCAGATAATGCATCAGGCGTGAAGCGCACACCAAAGCCACATCATCGGTTATTAAAAAATGTCTTATTCGCAAGTACAGTTAAAAGCACGAAATAAAAGCTTTTGTTTTTATAAGCATATGCGGCGCAAAAGAGGGTGCTTTCAGGCTCCGCCTCGTCTTGCGAAAATCATCTTGTAAATCTAAGTCTTTTTCTATCAGAAATTAATATCAAAGTCAAATTTTTTATAAAACATACTGCCTACAATCAAAAGATATGCAGGCAGTAATATAAGAATTAAATAAACACGCTTATGCAATCACAGTGAAACAAATATCTTTCACTGAATAAGCAATATCCGCATTGAATTATCAGACTTCAAACCGTTCAGCGGAATTACAATATGCACAGCAAATAATCTGAATCAGAATGGTCGCTTAAACCATAATTCGTTCCGCCGCAAAGGTCAAGCCCCATATACCGCAAAGCTCCTATACGAAGTGAAAATCAACGGCGGGGACGTCTGTCAGGTCTTGGTCCGTGCGGTCTGCGCGGTGCCGGAGAAACGTCGTTCTCAGGGGTAAGTCCCTCTACCTCGATAAGTGCATCTCGACGGGAAAGGTTCAATCTTCCCTTATCGTCTATTTCAAGCACCTTAACTATAACTACATCGTCAACATTGACAACGTCAGTTACCTTTTCGGTTCTCTTAACATCAAGCTGAGAAATATGGCAAAGTCCCTCTTTACCCGGTGCAATCTCAATAAATGCGCCGAAGTCCATAATTCTTGTAACTCTGCCCTTATAAATTGCGCCCGGCTCCGGATCTCTCGCTATAGTTTCAACTATCGACAAAGCACGGTTACAGTTATCAATATCAATACCGGAAATAAACACCTTGCCGTCCTCTTCAATGTCGATTTTGACATCACATTCGGCACAGATTTTTTGAATTACCTTTCCACCGGAACCGATAACCTCACGAATCTTATCAACAGGAACAGTTGTGGAAAGCATCTTGGGAGCGTACTTTGAAAGCTCTTTTCTTGGCTCCGGAATAGCCTTTAACATGATTTCATCAAGAATGTAAATACGAGCCTTATGAGTTTTCTCAAGAGCCTCCTTGATCATTTCAGGCGTAAGACCTGATATCTTTAAATCCATCTGTATGGCTGTAATACCCTCATGAGTACCTGCAACCTTAAAGTCCATATCACCAAAGAAATCTTCAAGACCTTGAATATCAACCATTGTCATCCAGCGATCGCCCTCGGTAATAAGTCCGCAGGAGATACCTGCTACGGGAGCCTTTATCGGAACACCGGCATCCATAAGTGCAAGCGTTGAGCCGCAAATAGAGCCCTGTGATGTTGAGCCGTTGGAGGAAAGCACCTCTGAAACAAGCCTGAGTGCATACGGGAACTCCTCAACGGACGGAATAACAGGTACCAACGCTCTCTCGGCAAGTGCGCCGTGACCTATCTCACGTCTGCCGGGTCCTCTGCTCGGCTTTGTTTCGCCAACAGAATATGACGGGAAGTTGTAGTGATGGATATATCTCTTTGAAATCTCTTCGTCAATGCCGTCAAAGGTTTGAGCATCGCTTACAGGTCCGAGAGTTGCAACTGTAAGAACCTGAGTTTGACCTCTTGTGAACAAACCTGAGCCGTGTACTCTCGGCAATACGCCTACCTCTGAGGCAAGAGGTCTGATTTGATCCATCTTTCTGCCGTCAACACGCTTTTGCTCGTCTAAAAGCCAGCGTCTTACTATATATTTCTGCGTTTTATACATACACTCGTCGATTTTAGCCTCCTGTTCGGGGTACAACTCGTCAAAATGAGCGTGTACGTCCTCATAAATCGGCTTTAATCTTTCATCGCGCACATTCTTGTCATCTGTATCAAGAGCTTCCTTGACTCTGTCGATTGCGTATGACTTTACCGCCTCATACATTTCCTCGTCAGGCTCATTGCTCGGATAAGTAAACTTATCCTTGCCTATCTCGGCTCTTATGCCCTTGATAAACTCTATAATCTTCTGGTTAGCCTCATGGCCGGCCATAATTCCGTTATACATCTCTTCATCTGTAACAATGTCTGCGCCGGCTTCTATCATAGCTATGCGGCTGTCAGTAGACGCAACCGTAACCGCCATTCTGGAAGCGGCACGCTGCTCTGAGTTGGGATTGATTACATATTCGCCGTCTACAAGACCTACGGATACGCCTGAAATCGGGCCGTTCCACGGTATATCCGAAATACTGAGTGCTATTGAAGTACCAACCATAGCTGTAATTTCCGGTGAATTATCCTGATCAACAGACATAACGGTACATACTACGGAAACGTCGTTTCTCATATCCTTGGGGAACAAGGGACGTATCGGTCTGTCGATTACACGGGAAACAAGAATGGCCTTATCACTCGGTCTGCCCTCTCTTTTGAGGTATGAGCCGGGGATTTTACCTACGGAATACAGCTTTTCCTCATAATCTACTGAAAGCGGGAAGAAATCCACGCCCTCTCTTGGCTTTGGAGCTGCCGTAACAGCTACGTGTACAACTGTGTCGCCATACCTTACAAGGCATGAACCGTTAGCAAGCTGAGCCATTTTACCTGTTTCAACAACTAAAGGACGGCCTGCAAATTCGGTTTCAAAAACTCTGAAATTTTCAAACATTTTATTATCCTCCTGAATTTTGAATTATCCAAACCGTCTTAGCAATAAAACCGATATTCAGCAAAGTGAGTACCCGTTTCACTGCTAAAAATCGATTTGGATTTATTTTGATTGTTTTTGTTCTCTTTAAAATCTTTAAAAACCTTTAGAAGACATTCCGAACGGTTTTTAAACAAATAAGAACATCAAAAGTCGGCAGGCAGCAAGTAGCCGCCTGCCGGCAATCTCTGAATTATTTACGAATACCAAGTCTTGCGATAATGGCACGGTATCTTTCGATATCTACCTTGATGAGGTAGTTGAGAAGGCTTCTTCTCTTACCAACCATTTTGAGCAGACCTCTGCGTGAGTGGTGATCCTTTTTATGAATCTTAAGATGCTCGGTGAGGTCGTTAATTCTCTTTGTTAAAAGAGCTATCTGTACCTCAGGTGAGCCTGTGTCGCCCTCGTGCAGTGCGTATTCCTGCATAATCTGTGTCTTTTCCGACTTTAACATTTTGTTTCCACCTTTTCATAAATATTTGCCAAGACGCAATTTGTGCGTCAATATCACAGATTAAGGTCGGTGATAGCCTAAGCTGTAGCTTAGGCGGTTATTCCAAAATCCGAGATATCGGCATCATCGTTTTTTATTTTATCACAACGGCGGGTGAATGTAAAGTACTAATTTTAAAAAAAGCCGAGCTTCGTAATAACTGTATAAAATACTGTAAATTATTATTTGTTTTTTTACAGTTTTTATAAGTTTGTAAATTTTTTAAACAGTAAGCCGCATTTCAAGTGCAAAAAAATGTTAATTTGCTTTATATAAAGCTTGAATTTTAAGGGTGTGTATGATATCATTTAAGAATATGAGAGAACTATGGAGATAATTGAAAGGATGAACAAATAATGTCTGATACAGTTCGCACAAGATATGCGCCAAGTCCCACAGGATTTATGCACGTCGGTAATCTAAGGACGGCGCTGTATGAATATTTGATAGCAAAGCACAAGGACGGTAAGTTTATTCTGCGTATAGAGGACACCGACCAGGAAAGATATGTTGAAGGTGCAGTTGACGTTATCTATAACACACTTAAAATTGCAGGTCTGGAGCATGACGAAGGCCCCGATATCGGCGGCGATTACGGACCTTATGTACAGAGTGAAAGGAAAGATATGTATTTGCCGTATGCCAAACAGCTTGTTGAAGCAGGCAAGGCTTACTATTGCTTCTGTACTAAGGAAAGGCTTGATTCTCTGCATGAGAATGAAGAGTTTTCAAGCGGCTATGACCGTCATTGCCGTAATCTTCCCCAAGATGAGGTACAGCGTCTGCTTGATGCCGGCACACCCTATGTTATAAGGCAAAAAATGCCTCTCGAAGGCTCAACTACGTTTGTAGACTCGGTGTTCGGCAGTATAACCGTTGAGAACTCTGAGCTTCAAGACCAGATACTTATAAAAACCGACGGATATCCGACATACAATTTTGCGAATGTAATAGATGATCATACTATGGGCATAACTCATGTTGTAAGAGGCTGTGAATATCTCTCCTCCACGCCCAAATACAATCTGCTTTACGAGGCGTTCGGCTGGGAAATACCAACATATGTACATCTGCCGCTTATAATGGGTAAGAACGAGGACGGCTCTGTTTCAAAGCTTTCCAAGCGTCACGGCTCAACCGGCTTTGAAGATTTGATAAACGAGGGATATCTGCCGCAGGCTATTATAAACTACATTGCTCTGCTTGGCTGGTGCCCGAAGGGAAACAGAGAAATATTCACTTTAAAGGAGCTTTGCGAAAACTTTGACGAGAGCGGCATAAGCAAATCGCCCGCTGTTTTTGACTATGAAAAGCTTGCATGGTTCAATGCCGAATATATAAAGGCAATGCCGCTCGAAGAATTTGCCGAGATAGCTCTGCCCTACTTTAAACAGGCAATACCGGACAAGGATTTGGAATGGAACAAGGTAGCTTCAATACTTCAGCAAAGAGTAACACAGCTTACGCAAATACCTGATATGATAAGATTCTTAGACAAGCAGCCGGAGTATGAAAAGGAGCTTTTTGTCAATAAGAAGAGTAAAACAACTCTTGAAAATTCACCCGAAATGCTCAGGCTTGTAATCGACGGACTTGAGAAGCTTCCCGTATGGGATAATCAAAGTATACATGATTGCCTTATAGGAATTGCGGAAAGCAACGGTCTTAAAAACGGTACAGTCATGTGGCCTGCACGTATTGCGGCTTCCGGTCAAACGGTAACCCCGGGCGGCGCTGTGGAAATACTGGATATTCTCGGCAGAGATGAATCAATGGTAAGGCTGCATAAGGGCTTGGATAAGCTCATCTGATATGAAAGTAAAGAAAGGAGCGATACTCAGCTTCATTTTATGCTGAAGTGCGGTATCGAATAACAGATATGGAAGAAATTAAAAACAACTCAGAGGTCATGTCCGGTAATTTTATACATGACTTTATCGAGGAGGACATTGCAGAAGGCGGCCGTTTTGAAGGCAAAAGTGTGCATACTCGTTTCCCCCCGGAGCCTAACGGATACCTGCACATAGGTCATGCAAAGGCCATCTGCATAGACTTTGGAACAGCAGAAAAATTCGGCGGTATGTGCAACCTCAGAATGGACGACACAAACCCCACAAAAGAGGATGTTGAATACGTTGACGCCATTCAGGAGGACATAAAATGGCTCGGTTTTACGTGGGACGACAGATTTTATTACGCATCAGACTATTTTCCAAAGATGTACGAATGCGCCGTTGAGCTGATAAACAAGGGCTTGGCATATGTTTGCGAGCTGACGCCTGAGCAGATGAGAGAA
>CADBRB010000029.1 GCA_902796955.1 uncultured Ruminococcus sp. | reverse complement strand
CTATATTATCAACAATATCTCCGTCTTCCTTAGTTGACGTACGATACAATACATCACCGACATAATACTCTAATACATACCAGCCTAAAGCAACACCTCTAAGTGTCAGGTCATCATCCAAAACAATGTAATCGCCGACTTCATATGTATTATTTGAGTCATTCTCATCAACCCACGAATACAGCTCATATTCATTATCATCGAGGACTACTTCCAAATCTATCAAATCCAAATACAGTTCATCAATAGATTTGATAAACAGACGTTCACCCTTCTCATAGGTATTACTAATCTCGTAGATTGAATTTCCGTAATAAACCTTATAGGTTATTGTGGCGGTATCATTCTGAGATTCCCATTTTGCATACATGGTAATCGACTTATCGTAATTATACTCAGTGGTCAAAAGATAGTCCGAATTTTCACTTTCCTCATCATCGGGGAGCAAATATTCATGACCTTCGCTGTCTACCCAGCCCAGAAACTTATAGGATTCACAAGCAAAGCCGCCGTTTCCGTAAATATTCCATGTATCGCCCTTTGCATATCTGTTATCATCTATGGGAAGATTACCAAGCAGCTTTTTGCCGGCAGGCAAATTAGCATTATAGGTAACGCTATGCTCCTGCCATTGTGCATATAGCGTAATATTGTCATCAACCTTAACTATGTCGTCAATTTTATACTGCTTCTCACCGGGGCGTCCGTATGCGTATTGTTCAGAATTTTTAAAGGTTGAAAAATACATCAGCCTATATCCCTTTGTACTGCTTATACGCTCCGCATAATCCTTTAACGCAACGGTGAAGCCCATGTTATTATCGGTTACAGTAATAACTTTTAGCGGATTAACACTATTTTCAGATGTATAAATTCCGCCTGTTAAATCCGACTGCAGGTCTATTGTAAGTGTATACGTAGTAGGCACTACCTTAATGTTTACATCAAACAAGCTCTCTTCCGATGTATACGGATTAACAATCCTTACGGCAAGCCCTACATCGTTTTCAGTAATTTCTTTTCCCTCTATCACGGTACTGTCCTTTATATTGAAATTACTCGACGTACCGTCATATATAAATTCGGGAGAGAAATCCTTGGCTGAATCAACATTTTTTATAACGTCATAAACGCTTAACTCTCTGCCTACCTCAACCTCGGCAGCCGCCAATACATCCGGGTCTTTATATAGACCTAATTTTTGTTTCTTACAATCCGCTTGAACATCTGCATCGTATTCATCTACAAAAACAGACCATTCGGCATAACCGTCTGCCAAATTCAAGTTTTCGGCAGGTATTGCCGCCAAATCCTTGTCATTCAAATCATCAAAGTAAACTCTTTGTTTGTAAGAACCCGGTTCATCTAAGATAAACTGATATTCTCCTAAATTATTAGCATATGTTTTTGCAACCACATCGCCGCTCTCGGAAAGAAGCGTGATCCTTGTGTTTGCCAGCGGATAATCAAGACCTGTATCATACTCCGCATTATGCTTTACATCTTTATATACCTTACCGAATATCTCCCACGGGCACACAGTAAACCTGAGCGGCTTGTTTGAAGCGCGCACATTATTTACATCATTGCCGTACTTTTCGGTATACATATAGTCTGTATAAAACTCTATAGACGTATCTTTTTTGATTTTTTCGGAAGCTATATAAAAATCTGATACTATCACGGCATCATCAGTATTTACTTCATCTGCCGCAATAAATATATGTTCGGCATAAATCTCATCAGCTGAACATTCTATATAGCTTTCGCTGTCTTCCAGAATCTCATTTATAGAGCTTGGATTAGGCTCTGAGGAACCGACGTATTTATATATATGTGCATTGTCAAAACCATCTATATTGACACCTGCAATTTTGCAAATACTGTCATTTACGGCTTCGCCGTTAGCCTCATTAATATGCGCTAATCTGAGATGCAGCAGCAAATTGCCAATCTGCGAGCCGCACGCCCTGTGTACAGTTACGGAAGACGAATACTTTGAAGCCTTTGTGCCGATCATGTTATCACAATCGCTATTATCTTTCATTATTTTAGAAATAAGAACAGATAAATCTCTTTGATATATTTCACAATCGGGGAGGCTGTTATAATCAATCGCCTTTTCAATATTGACAGTATACTTATTGTCAGCTCTGACTTCAAGCTCAGGGGTAAAATCAAAGCTGTTAAAGCCATCGTAATTGCCATCAGGATTCTTAAATATCTCATAGACGCCTGCAACTGCATCATTGCTCGGCGTTAAATCAAATGTAAGCTCAAAGTCCTTAATAACATCACTGTATTCATCGAATACATCGTACGGAAGAATAAATTCAAAGTCCGACCCAAGGTCAAACTTAATCTCAACGCTCTTGTTCTCCCCTCTATGAATAGAAAACGGAGCTACTGTTTTACCATCCACTTTGAGTTTAAAATTCTGAGCCAAATCCACTATGTCGGCAAATACAAGATTAAAAGTCAACTGATTGTCCTTAAATCTCACTTTTGCCTTGTATGTTTCTTCTGAGCTGTTCAAGCCCGGAAATACTGCGTCATACTCCGCCAGATTAAATTTGATTTGCGGATGTACCTTTACCTCAACGGTTTTACCTTTTTGTGTTAAAAACAGATTTGAATTGCTGTCTTTTTCTACAGATGCATTAAGGTTATAATCAATTTTGCTTGTAACAAAAGCCTTAGAAATAATTCTTTCTGAGTTACTCAGTTCTTTTGCGAAAATCTCTGTACGGAACATATTCATCGGCTTTTGCAAAGGTGAGTCATCAGGCTCAAGCAAAATCTCGTCATAAGCAATATAGTAATAGGCATTAAGCGTATAATGCTTTCCGTCCTTAACCTCAAGCTCTTTTCCGTTGTCTGCTGTAATTATTATCTTAGTTACAACGTCGTCCGTACTTCCGTCATAAGCAGACCACTTCAATTCGCCGGAGGCATCAATCCTTTGCACAATGGAGGGACTTTCTTCGCCGTTAAAGTAAATCTCGGCCTTTGTACCGTTTACCTCTTCCGGTGCAGTCAGCTTAAACGCCTTAACATAAATGTACTTTTCAAAAGCTATTTCTGTTTTAAAGCCTGTAAGAGCATTGTAGTGTATATTGCCCGTATCGGTCATATTACCGAAAATGACCTCGGCTGTATTTAGCTTTTTATCCGCATCGTCCGACGTGATGTTCTTGTTCTTGATATCATCTTCAGTTTCGGCTATCAAGTTGTAGTTATACTCATTTTTACCTGTACTGCTATCATAATTGTACAGCCTTGTTTCAATGCGTGCATTCGTTTTCAGCACACTTGAGCTTTGTGTAACTATATATTTCTTAGTTGCTAATTTTTTACTATCTCCGCTGCGTATAACGTCAACCGCAAAGCTTCCCTCTCCGCCAGTCCTGCCGTAAGGCTGAAGCTTAATAAACGGTGAAACGTGTTCAACATTTGCACTGCCGACAGAGTATGTAAATATCCTGCCTGCAAGCTCCGGAATGCAGTTGACCGTTACATCTATTTCCGCTACTCTTGCATCAGGGTATTCATTTTCATGGCTGTTAAACGCAAAGCCTTCCGTCGTTATCTCTCGCAGATTAGAGCTTGAAGCAGATGTACTGCCGGCATAGTAAGTCTTTGCTTCGCCGTCGCCGTCTGTTATTATATTGCCGTCCTTATCTGCAATTCTGTATTCAACGGATTTGATTGATACCTCTCCGCCAAGCAGTGAGGATACCTCCATTTTATCAATGCTTATACCGTCATCTATATTATGTATGCTTACTTTACTCTCGCCAACACGCTCAGGCAGATATGTACTGCATCTCTTTAAAACCTCATTAGAAATGAATATTTCATTAAAAGCCTGTTCGCTATCGGTATTGTAAGTTGTTTTTTCGCCTTCGCCCTCAAGGGCAACATTTACAGCATAGCTGTTTTTAACCGGCGTCAGTTTAAACTTCAAACCGGAGTCTATAGTTGTATTATTCCCTGCGGCATCGGTCAAAATCAGCTTGCACGTATCGTCAGCTTCATACACGCTTTTTCTATCCGCACCGTCCTTGAGCATAAACACCAAAGAATTGAGCCATGCGTTTATATTGTATCTTTCGTTGCTCGAATAAAGCCTTGCCGCAGTTGTTGTAAAGGAATATGTATGAGTGTTCTCGTCAAAGCTTGAGGTATCGGCAACTTCCTGGCCTGCAAACTTTTTAAACAGATACGACGATGAATCATCAAAGTTTGCAATAGTTATATTGTCATCAAGCGGCAATTCCAAAGTAACTGACTTATAATAAGTGCCGTCAAAGCTTGATTCCTCTAAATCAAGCAATTCCAAATTGGTGCGGAAAGTACCGTTCAAAAGCATGGACTCGCTCATGCTTATTGCATTTACCGCACTTGTTGCGGCATTTGTGGGATGAATTGGATTCAATCCGTTCAATTTGCTTCTAAATGTAATCGTCTGCTCGTTGTTCACATTAACTTTGCAGTCTTCATCAACTATATTCTCATAGAGGCATCTCTTATCTGTTCCGTTTTCCTCTGCAAAATAATATGCGCTCCATTTAAAGCTATTGCCATTTTTCAAATTATATCCCAAATCATTTTTTATAACCGAGATATCATCATTCAAGCTGTTAAGGCTGTTAATAACCCTGACGCTAAAATCAACTATTATGTATGTAGCTCTGCCCTGTGACATTTTGTCATTCTCCAAAAGCTTTTCTACATTTATGTAATAGCCGTCATTCTCCTCGGAATACCTGATATCATCACTGTTAAACTCAGTGATTCTAAAGCCTTTGGGATTCGGCAAAAACAGTTGTATATCATTATGATTGGTCGGTATTTTACCAACTGTCAATCTCGCATGATATATTTTTTCCGTATCGGCAACGTCCAGAGTTTTCTCCAAAAATGTCAAATTTATCTCCGGTTTACTGTCAAACGGTACATTCTCACCGTCCGTTTCATTAATACTTATATTTTCAGAAGCATACGCGGTATCGGTCAACAGCTGCGGCTGGCACAGGCACGTTGACGCATAAAGCAATAGTGAAAGTATAAAAGCAACTGCTCTTTTTGAGTAAATCTTGACATTACGCTTTACCATGATAGCTCCTCCTTTACAAAAAATATCAGCAAAACCACCAAATATATATCTATTATAAAACAAAAATATGTTAAATTTAAACAATATATTTTCTTATGCTTATAGAAACACTTTTAGTCGTATTCAGTATACCAAAAAACGTAGATTTTGTAAAGTTTTTTGTCAAATTTTTTAGAATTTTTACGTGTTTGTAACCAAATGTTTCAATCAGGTTATTTTTTAATTTTATTTTTTTATATGATTGGATATAACCATCAAAAAATCAATAAAAAACCCGTACTGCAATAATAAACGGTACGGGTTTTATTACTATAATAATTTAATCTCTCTGCAAATTCTTGTACTTGCCTGTTACGTTAAGCCGAAATCAAAGGTCTTTTCCGTGGCACTTCTTATACTTCAATCCGCTTCCGCACGGGCACGGGTCGTTTCTTCCAACCTTTTGCTTAGCGGTCTTCCTCACGGTTTTGTTGCGTGTGTCGGTGCCGTCGGAGCTGGTCATGGTGGGCTGAGCCACCTGCTCACGCTTTAGTACAAAATCAATGCTTGATTTACTGTCGGTAGACGGAAGCTCCGGCGTCTGTCCCGGCAAAACCACCTTATGTGCGGCTGCGGCACGCTTTAAGAGCAGCTCCTTCTGTCTTTGAAGCTCCGCCTGTCTTTCCAGATATTCCGCTATCTTTTTGGGTCTTATCAAGATGTTCTTAACCGTATCCTCACGGATAACTCTAATCATCTCATCGAACATATCAAAGCCCTCAAGCCTGTATTCAACAACCGGATCTTTTTGTCCGTATGCACGCAGACGAATGCCCTGCTTAAGCTCCTCCATTGCGTCGATATGATCCATCCAGTGAGTATCAACACTCTTGAGCAGGCAAACACGCTCAAGCTCACGCATGGTATCTTCCGGAATCAGGCGCTCGTTATCGGTGTAAATTGTCATTGCCTTATCAATCAGTTCTTTTGCTATATCGTCCTTTTCTTTCTCTTCAAGCTCACTGAGCGTATAATTCAGCTCATCATCGTTTATAAGCCAGCCGAGATAATAGTCACGCAAGCCTTGCAGGTTCCAATTTTCTTTAAAGTCATTTGCCGGCAGATAATCCGCTACTGTAGCAGTAATGGTCTGCTCAACCATCTTGATAATCGTATCTCTGATGTTCTCACCGTCAAGAACCTGATCACGCTGTCCGTAGATTATCTCACGCTGTTTATTCATAACATCGTCATATTGCAGAACGCTCTTTCTAATGGCGAAGTTTCTGCTTTCAACTCTGCCCTGTGCGCTTTCTATTTGATTTGAAAGCATTTTGTTCTCAATGGCAACATCCTCGTCAAAATTAAATCTGTCAAGGATATTATACATTCTTTCGCCGCCGAACAAACGCATCAAATCATCTTCAAACGACAGGAAGAATCTGCTCTTTCCGGGGTCGCCCTGACGTCCCGAACGACCTCTCAGCTGATTGTCTATACGGCGTGATTCATGGCGCTCAGTGCCTATAATGTACAGACCTCCTACCGCCTTAACCTCTTCTGCGGCGTCCTTTATCTGCTCCTTGTACTTTTCGTTCAGCTCTCTAAAGGTTTTGCGTGCGTCAAGAATTTCCTTGTCTTCCGTTTCGGCAAAGCCCGTTGCCTCAACGATAAGCTCTTCGGGAATCTGCATTTTACGCATTTCGGCCTTTGCCATATATTCGGCATTACCGCCCAGTATGATATCCGTACCACGGCCTGCCATATTTGTGGCTATGGTAACGGCGCCCTTTTTACCTGCCTGAGCAATAATCTCCGCTTCTTTTTCATGGTATTTTGCATTGAGTACCTCATGCTTGATTCCACGCTTTTTGAGCATCGAGCTGAGCAACTCAGATTTTTCTATCGAAATCGTACCTACAAGCACAGGCTGGCCTTTTTCATGCGCCTCTATGATTTCATTAATAACCGCCATAAACTTGCCCTTTTCCGTCTTAAACAGCGCATCTGGGCAATCCTCACGGATAAGGGGCTTGTTTGTAGGTATCTCTACAACGTCAAGGGTATATATCTCTCTGAACTCGTCCTCCTCGGTAAGTGCAGTACCCGTCATACCTGAAAGCTTTTTGTAGAGCCTGAAATAGTTTTGGAACGTAATAGTGGCAAGCGTCTTGCTCTCACGCTCTACCGTAACGCCTTCCTTTGCCTCAATGGCCTGATGCAGGCCCTCGTTGTAGCGTCTGCCGTACATAAGGCGGCCGGTAAACTCATCAACTATTATAACCTCGCCGTCCTTGACAACATAGTCTATATCACGCTTCATTATACTGCAAGCCTTTATAGCCTGATTGACATGGTGCTGTATTGTCAGATTATCCGGGTCGGTCAGGTTTTCTATTCCGAAGTATTCCTCGGCCTTCTTCACTCCCAGAGGAGTAAGCGTAGCGGTTTTGGCTTTTTCATCGACTATATAGTCGATTCCCTCCATTTGAAGCTCATCGTCATTGTCCTCTTTATTATCAACCTCGGTGAACACCTTGCGCTTAAGTGTGTGAGCAAACTTGTTTGCACGCTCGTACAAATCTGTAGATTTAGTACCAGGACCTGATATTATCAACGGCGTTCTCGCCTCATCAATGAGTATGGAGTCAACCTCGTCGACAATCGCAAAGTTATGCCCTCTTTGCACCTTATTTTCCTTGTAGACGACCATGTTATCTCTCAGATAATCAAAGCCCAGCTCATTGTTTGTACCATAGGTTATATCGGCATCGTAAGCGGCTTTACGCTCATCGTTGTCCAAATCATGCACTATAAGTCCTACCGTAAGACCGAGATATCTGTAGAGCTTGCCCATCCACTCCGAGTCACGTCTGGCAAGATAGTCATTAACGGTTACAATGTGAACGCCGTTGCCCGTCAAGGCATTAAGATATGCGGGGAGCGTTGCCACAAGAGTTTTTCCTTCACCGGTTTTCATTTCGCTTATTCTGCCCTGATGAAGTATAATGCCGCCCAAAATTTGTACGGGGAAATGCCTCATTCCCAAAACTCTGTCGGAAGCCTCACGGCAGGTGGCAAAAGCGTCTACCAGTATATCATCGGTTGTTTCTCCGTTTTCGAGTCTTTGTTTCAATATGTTGGTTTGATTTTTCAGCTCTTGCTCCGACATTGCCCTGTATTTATCCTCAAGTGCAAGGATTTTATCGCACAAAGGCTGTATTCGCTTGATTTCACGCTTGCTGTAATTGCCGAACAGCGCCTTTAAAAATCCCATAATATCATTCCTTTCAGGTTTTTTACTACGATAAAGCGTATATACGGATTAATTATAGCATACTTTAAGTAAAAATGCACTATATTTTTTTAAAATTACTTTAAATTTTCTTTCTAAGAGCCTGTTTGATTACTGTTTGAATAATTATAAATAAACTATTCTGTAAAAAATAGCTTAAATCTTATTATAGGGATTGTTTTTTTTAGATAACTGTGTTATTATTAATGTGTGTAACTGTTGTATTGAGTTCTGCTTATGAGCAATGCGGATTTTCCTCCGCTTTCTTTGATAACCGGGGCTCGGCAACACGTAAAAATCTTTCAAAAGTGCAACAGATTATCAGTGCTTTTTTGAGAGAACATAATACGCAGAAAGGAAGTTAAATAATATGAACGTTAAAAAAGTATTATCAATATTGCTGACCTTACTGATTATTCTAAGTATGGCCGGATGCGGCGAGGAGCCTGTTGAAGAGGTAGATAATGTTTCAAACGGTGTAGAGTTTTTTGAATCTCTGTCAAAGACATCCGAGTTTGAAAGCTATACCTTTGCCGCTACGATTTCGTGGACGATTCCGGATTTTACAGAGGACGTAAAAAGCACTTTGGGCTCAGGCGATACATATTCATCGGATTCGCAATCCGATACTATGGTGGATTCCGCTACCAACCTTGTTAAGCAGGCACTCAGGAAAAAATTCTATGTTGAGGGTACTGTTGTAAAAACAAGCAACGGATCCGACATAGCATTTACTCTGTACAAGAACAGTGAAAAATCCGAAAAGAT
>CADBRB010000028.1 GCA_902796955.1 uncultured Ruminococcus sp. | reverse complement strand
GATAATTAGTATTAAAAGTACTTAATGAAAAGGGCAGACAAAATACGAACTTAAACTCGTAAATCATCTGCCTTTAATCTTGTTTTGTTTAAATTACAAAATTTTCAAATCAGGGAATTTAACGTAACCCATACCCTTATGCCGCCAGTTTATTTCCGGTTTTTCATCCGGCTCAACCTTGAACGTGAACGCCGGATATACAAAATCCGCAGAAAGTGCCGAGCCGTAGCCGTTTGTTTGATAAATGGCTATTCTAAGATTATAAACTCCGGGCGCCAGCGACGATATATCCATACCGAAATCCCGCTCCGTAACCGTGTTCTCATCAAAATCACCCATATGCGTCAAAAAAGCCGTTCCTATAGCCAAATCGTCCGGTGTAGTGACCTCCGCTCTAATACACAAATCCTTAAGGTTATAGTCGTTTTTCCAGCGCAGATTGAAGTTGAGCATTTCACCTTTACTGAACACGCAAGTATCCTTACCTAATAGCGCAAACTGCAAAAGTGTTGCCTTTTGGCGTCTTTTAAGGTACTTTGGACGTTCCATTTGAGAGAGGTCTACTACCGTTTTATCCTCGCAAAGCTCGCTGTCAAGGTACAGTCGTATAGCCTGCTCGGTGTCCCCGTTGAAAATAACCTTGCCCGCCTGCAAAACTATGCATCGGTTGCAAAGCTGACGCACCGTATTCATGTTATGGCTTACATACAGTATTGTTCTGCCGTCTGCATTTACTGTGTCGGTCATTTTTGAAAAGCATTTTTTCTGGAACTGCATATCGCCTACCGCAAGCACCTCGTCCATAATCATTATTTCGGAATCGAGATGTGATGCTACTGCAAACGCAAGCTTAACATACATACCGCTGGAGTAGCGTTTTACGGGGGTGTCTATAAACTTTTCAATTTCCGAAAATGCAACGATTTCATCAAACTTTTTAGTGACCTCCGCTTTTGTCATGCCGAGTATTGCGCCGTTCATATATACATTTTCTCTGCCCGTAAGCTCCGGATGAAAGCCCGTGCCTACCTCAAGCATACTGGCAATTCGTCCGTTGACCTTTATAGTGCCTTTTGTGGGCATGGTAACTCTTGACATAAGCTTAAGGAGTGTTGACTTGCCTGCACCGTTGCTGCCTATTATACCGAGAGTATCGCCTTCGTTTACATCAAAGGAAACATCGTCAAGAGCCAAAAAGCGGCTGTTCTTAATCTGTGCTTCCGTTCCGATTTTTGTATTCGGGTCCTCACGTCCCCTCAGGCGGGCGTACCAGCTTTGCAGGTCGCCTCTCAGCGTGCCTCCGCCTATTGCGCCGAGTCGGTACTCTTTTGTTACATTTTCTGCTTTTATAATAACATTGCTCATTGCAAAAACTCCGTTCATTCATTTAAAGATTGCAGATTTTTAAGAATTGTAAAAAATCAAACCGTATCCATAAATGTTTTTTCAACACGGCTGAAAAGTATAACTCCGATAAAGAGTATGAACACGGTTACTCCCAGACTTATAAGCAGATAACCGCCGCTTATGCCGCCCGTGCCTAAAAATGCATAGCGTATTGCCTCGATAATCGACGCCATAGGATTCAGCATATAAAGATTCATATACTTTTGAGGTACCATTGTAGAAGAATACGCCACAGGAGTACCGTACATCCAAAGCTGAACTCCAAAGCCCACAAGCATTGCCAAATCTCTGTACTTTGTTGTCAGCGCAGATATGATTATACCGGTTCCCAATGCCAAAAGAGCCATTTGAGCTATCAGCAGAGGAATTAAGAGTATCCATGCATTGGGTTTTATTATTGAGTTTGGCTTAAGCCAGTAATATGCCCAAAAGCACAGGAAAAACGCTATCTGTATACCGTATGATATCAGGTTTGTGATTATTGTGGAAATGGGTATTACAAGACGCGGAAAGTATACCTTGCCCATGATTCTTGCATTGCTGACAAAGGTTTGTGATGTATGTGTCAAACAGCTTGCAAAGTATCCCCATGCAATATTGCCGCACATATAAAAGATAAAGTTAGGCACACCGTCAGTAGGCAGGCCTGCGATAACACCGAAAACTACCGTAAACACAACAGTTGTAAGCAGCGGTTGTATAATCGCCCAAAGAGGACCGAGTATCGTCTGCTTGTATTGAGCGATGAAATTCCTCTTTACAAACAGCATGATAAGGTCACGGTAACCCCAGACTTCCTTCAAATTTATATCAAACCATCCGCTTTTTGGATTTATTACATTTGTCCATTTTTCAGCCATACGTTGCACCTCGTTACTAAATATTAATTCTCAAAATCTAATTTAACATACGTTGCGATTTCCGCCGACACAAGTTTAAAATGTTTTGGTGATGATTAGTATAATGATGTTTTATGATTATCGGCAAAGCTTTCATTATATATATGTTATATGCATGACACCTCTAAGCTTGTGTAAATTTAAAAAAGCTCACTAACATTATAATTATATTACTTTTTCAGCTCGATTGCAACAATAAACTGCTTTTTATTAAGCTTAAATGATAATTTGCGCCGGGTTTTAGCTTGTTTTTCGTCATTTACAACTAAAAAGTCGTATTGTTTTTGAATGATTTTAACAATATTTTGTCAGGTTTAGTAAAAAGTAATTGTAAATTGTTTGTGTATATGTTACACTTTTAACGTATATAGTAGTCAATAGACGCTGCTGTATCAATCCAAACACAGAGAGGAAAATAAATCATGAAGCTAAATTACAAGCGTACTTTTTTTATTGGCCTTGCATTCTTGTCAATATGTGCATTCTGGCAGTTATATGATAATATAGTGCCGCTGATTTTGTCTGAAAATTTCAAGCTTAACGAAACATGGACAGGCGTCATTATGGCTCTTGATAATGTTATAGCGTTGTTTATGCTCCCGTTCTTCGGCTCTCTTTCAGATAAAACGCACACACGCTTAGGTAAAAGAACGCCATACATATTAGGCGGAACCATTGTTGCGGTTGTACTTATGGTGCTGTTACCGATATTTACAAACATCGGCAGCTTTGTGCTGTTTGTTGCAGCACTTGCGTTGTTGCTCATTGCTATGGGCACATACCGTTCTCCGGCTGTTGCCTTAATGCCCGACCTTACAGAGAAACCGCTCAGAAGCAAGGCGAATGCCGTAATAAATCTTATGGGAGCTGTAGGCGGCGTTATAACGCTTGGATTTATCTCTCTCCTGATTAAAAAAGAGGATTTGCCAGACTACACGGTAGTGTTTGTTGCGGTTGCCGCTGTAATGATAGTTTCCGTTGTTGTACTTCTGTTCACAATTAATGAGAACAAGCTTGCAAAAGAAATCAAAATCGACGATGATGAAGATGACGAGCAGGATGCGAAAGAAGAAAGCGGCACAAAGGTTCCTATGGCAAAGGACGTAAAGAGAAGCCTTATATTCATATTACTTTCCGTATTTCTGTGGTATACTGCATATAATGCTGTTACAACGGCGTTTTCACGTTATGCCAAAAAGGTATGGCATCTTGAGGGCGGCGGCTTTGCAAACTGCTTGATGGTAGCTACGGTTGCGGCAGTTATAAGCTACATACCGTTCGGTATTATCGCAAGTAAATTCGGCAGAAAGAAAACGATACTTTTCAGTGTATTACTGACTATAATTGCTTACGGCTCTGCGTGCCTGTTTATGGATTTTTCAAACTGGATGTTCATTCTGTTTGCGGTAATAGGCATCGGCTGGGCAGGTATAAACGTAAACTCCTACCCGATGGTAGTTGAGATGAGCAAGGGCAGTGACATAGGCAAATATACCGGCTTTTATTATACGTTCTCAATGGCGGCGCAGGTATTTACGCCTATATTCTCCGGCTTCCTGTTTGAGCAGATATCGTTTAAGGTACTGTTCCCGTATGCGGTTGCGTTCTCGGTATTGGCATTTATAACAATGTCGCTTGTAAAGCACGGTGATTCCAAGCCCATCAAAAAGGAGAGCGCACTCGAAAATTTCGATTTTGACGATTAATTCCAACTATATGAAAGGGAAAAACAACAGCGGTATTTAACCGCTGTTGTTCTGATAAGAGATGAAATATGTTATAATCATTATAATAGTTTTAGCAGTGCTTGCATTGCTGTATATGTTCACGATAATGCCGAAGATGTTTGGACGCAAGGATTTAAGACTCTATAAAAACCGATATTTTGCGCACAGAGGCTTGCACGATAACAAAACCGATGCTCCGGAAAATTCAATGGCGGCTTTTAAAAAAGCTATTGATAAAGGACTTGGAATGGAGCTGGATATACAGCTTACAAAGGATAATACCGTGGTTGTGTTCCATGATTATAATTTGAAGCGTGCCTGCGGCATTGATAAAAAAGTTGTGGATTTTACATATGATGAATTACAGCAGTTTAAGCTGTTCGGCTCTGATGAAACAATACCGAAATTTGAAGATTTTTTAAAGCTTGTAGACGGTAAAGTTCCGTTAATAGTGGAATACAAAACAGAGAGCATGGACACCTTGCTGTATGATACGGCGATAAAGCTTCTTGATGATTACAAGGGCGATTTTTT
>CADBRB010000027.1 GCA_902796955.1 uncultured Ruminococcus sp. | reverse complement strand
TGCCTGAGGAATTATTCCCTCTTCGGCGGTTTTTACGATATAATCGCCTGTAAATCCGTTTTTAACAAGCTGATATTCAAATAACTGAGCTACCGAACCGTTTAAAATACCTTCTTCAAAAAAGAATACTTTCTTATATCCGCAGGCAAGCTCTACTGCCGCTGTATCTATCGGCTTTA
Source organism: uncultured Ruminococcus sp. (assembly GCA_902796955.1). Lineage (GTDB taxonomy): Bacteria > Bacillota > Clostridia > Oscillospirales > Acutalibacteraceae > RUG14223. The sequence goes on along the minus strand of CADBRB010000027.1, from coordinate 8,422 downwards.
CTCTGTTAAGCTTAAGAACCGCAAGGTTGATTCCTTTTTTGGCAAGTCTTTCCTTTGCCGCACAGACGTTGGAAAACAATCTGCCGTAGGTTACCGTCAAAACATCGCCGCTGCCGTAAACATCATAGGCTTCGCCGGTACACACAAAATCGTCCGGCTTATACCACTGTGAGCCTCTTGGATAACGCACTGCCGCAATACCGCCGCACTTATATGCGGCTTGCTCAAGCATTATCTTCAGCTCTTCAAAGTAGGAAGGACAATACACCGTTGTATTAGGCACGGTGTTGAGAAATGCAACGTCGAAAACTCCCTGATGTGTTTCGCCGTCCTCTCCTACAATACCGGCTCTGTCGATTGCAAGCACTATATGCAGCTTTTGCATGGCGGCATCGTGTATCAGCTGGTCATAGCTTCGCTGTAAAAAAGTTGAATAAACCGCAAAAACCGGAATTGCTCCAACCGTTGCCATTCCGCTTGCGAACGTAATTGCGTGTTCCTCCGCAATGCCCACGTCGAAAAAGCGCTCCCTGTATTTCTCCGAAAAGCCCGAAAGCCCTGTACCGAGCGTCATTGCGGCGGTAATAGCACATATTCTTTTATCCTTTTCCGCCATTTCACACAGCTTTTCCCCGAAAATATCCGAAAAGCCCGTTGAGCATTTTTTTGTACTGCCGGTTTTAATATCAAATGAAGAAATACCGTGAAAGCTCTTTGGATTATCCTCTGCATATTGATATCCCTTGCCTTTTTTGGTAAGAACATGAACAAGCACAGGCCTGCGCATTCGCTTGGCGGCATTAAGCGCATTTTCAAGCTGTTTCATATCATGTCCGTCAACCGGACCGTAGTACGCCATGCCGAGCTGTTCAAACAAAGTGACCTTTTTGTACACAAGCTTTTTTATCTTTCTTTTTGACGCAAGCAAAAGATTTCTCATAGGCTTGCCTATGAGCGGTATTTTCCAGAGAACTCTTTCAACTTTTGATTTTGTATTCAAATATGACGGCTTTATTCTTATTCCCATAAGATATCTGGCTATCGCTCCGACATTCTGCGATATAGACATCTCGTTGTCGTTTAACACCACAATAAAATTCTTTTTATATCTGCCGGCATTGTTAAGTCCCTCATATGCCAAACCGCCTGTCAGCGCACCGTCGCCGATAACGGCAATAGTACGGGTATTGTCGTTTAAAATGCTTTTAGCGGCAGCTATTCCGTATGCCGCAGATATGGACGTACTGCTGTGACCCGCATTGAAGCTGTCATAGATACTTTCGCTTCTCTTCGGGAAACCTGCCATACCGCCGCGTGTACGTATTTTTTCCATATCCTTAAGGCGGCCCGTGAGCATTTTATGAGTATAGCATTGATGACCAACGTCCCAGACGATGCTGTCACCGGGTGTGTTGAACACACGGTGCAGAGCAACGGTAAGCTCTACTACGCCTAAATTTGAAGCTAAGTGTCCACCTGTTTTTGAAACCGTTTCTATGAGCTTTTCACGTATCTCGGCGCACAGCTGTTCAAGCTCTCGGTCGTCAAGCTCTTTAAGCTCATACGGTCCCTTCAGGTTTTCGAGTATATTATTTTCCATTTTATCTTACCCCAAAGCGGCGAAACATTCGCCGTGAATATATCATACTAATTCCTGATAAAAAGCAGATTCAGGGTCTTCGCAATGCAAGGCGGCAACGCTGTATTGCAAAACTCAAACCGCAATGGTTGTCTTCTTTTTATTAGGAATTATTATCAGTTCTTTCGTTTTGCAAGGCTGTATGCAAGCTCTTTCAGAGAGGACGTATCACCGCTGAACACATTCAGGCTGTTTACGGCTCTATCTGTCAGCTCGTTGACAAGCTCAACACATTTTTTTACCCCGTAGAGAGTGACAAACGTAGATTTACTGTTATCGGCGTCACTGCCTATCGGCTTGCCGAGCGTCTTTTCATCGGATGTTACGTCAAGGATATCATCAACTATCTGAAAAGCAAGCCCTATGCTTTCGGCATAGTCTTGAGCGGCCTTTATCTGTGATTCGTCTGCGCCGCCGATTATACATCCAATCTCACACGCCGCCCTGATGAGCGCACCTGTTTTTTTACGGTGCATTTCCCGTATTATTTCTTCATCTGCAGATTTATTCTCATATGCTAAATCTATTATTTGACCGCCGACCATTCCGTAAGCTCCTATTGCACGAGCCAGCGCACCTGCCGCCCGTGCGGCCTTATCTGCGCCTACAGCTTTTACGGCTTCATCGCTGAGCATGGTTTCAAATGCAAGAGATTGAAGTGCATCGCCGGCAAGCAAAGCTGTAGCCTCGCCGTAAACCTTATGGTTTGAGGGCTTGCCTCTGCGCATATCATCGTCGTCCATACAGGGCAAATCGTCATGTATGAGCGAATAGGTATGCACCATTTCAACGGCGCAGGCAAACGGCAGAGCTATCATTGCGTCACCCGAACATAGTCTGCAAAATTCCAGCGCAAGTATCGGTCTTATTCTTTTGCCGCCGGCATTCAGGCTGTAACGCATGGAATCGGCGACCTCTTCTTCAAGGCTTTGCTTTTGCGGAATGTAATCTCTAAGACTGTTTTCTATTATTGCTCTGTAGTCGTTCATTTCTTACACCTCATTCGTCATCATCCGCCTGAACGGAGGTTATCTCCTGCTCGGCGTTTTTAAGGTATTCGTAGCAATATGAGGAAAGCTTTGCGCCCTCTTTATACAGCTTTAGGGAATCGTCAAGGCTGAGTGAGCCGTTTTCAAGCTGTTCTACGATATCCTGAAGCTTTTGCAGAGCGGTTTCGTATTTCATTTTCATTTTGATTTGCCTGATACAAAGCCTGCTATGGATTTGTATTCCTTTCGGTTAGTATATGGTAGGTTAGTTGTTAATCACCGATTACGCACTATTTACGTGCGCACAGCAATGTCAAGGTTGAGATGATAAACCTTATTCGAGCGAGTAATATTATAAGCTTTAAACGGAAAACGGAGTTAAAGCTTAAAGCAAACAGATGGCAACGTTAAATTACGGTGCAGGGTATATCCCCGTCGCTGACCTTTATATTGAGTACATCACCGGATTTTACCTGAGCTACAGAGCTTACCGTACTGCCGCCGCTTGAAGCTATTGCATATCCCCTGCCCAATACCTTCAGCGGGCTGAGTGCCTCTAACTTTGAAGAAAGCGTGCTTAAGTCGGATGCTTTTTTATTGAATATATTAATCTCTGCCGCTTTAAGCCTTGACGTAATATCTGCAAGTGCCGAAGCATTTTGCTGTAAAACAAATGTAAAATCCGTGAGGACTTTGCTTTCGGACAGATTATCCAAAACCTCACGCTCGTATTCAATGCGTTCTGTAATCGCTTTATGAAGCCGTTGACCGAAATACTCAACTGACGCAAGCACGGCCTCTCCGTCAGGTACGGCAAGCTCAGCCGCCGCAGACGGTGTAGACGCTCTTACATCGGCTACAAAATCGCATATTGTAAAGTCGGTTTCATGGCCGACCGCCGAAATAACAGGGATTTGCGAATTGTAAATCTCATATGCAAGCTGTTCATCGTTAAACGCCCACAGATCCTCCATTGAGCCGCCGCCCCTGCCTATTATTATAACGTCAATATCTTCCTCTCTGTTCAGACGTCTTACTGCCGCACAGAGCTGGTTTGCCGCTGTGTCGCCCTGCACCGCTACAGGGCAAAGCACAACATCCGCAATGGGATAACGACGCTTTAAAATCTTTATTATGTCCTGCACTGCCGCACCTGTAGGAGATGTTATAACTCCGATTTTTTCAGGAAAAGCAGGCAGTTTACGCTTGTATTGCGCATCAAACAGCCCTTCCTTTTCAAGCTTTGCCTTAAGCTGTTCAAAGGCAAGGCTGAGCGCACCTATACCGTCAGGCTGCATATCCTCTATATAAAACTGGTATGCACCGGTCGCCTCGTAGAGCGATACTCTGCCCCTTGCGATAACTTTCATACCGTCAAACGGTTTAAACTTGAGCCTTGACGCATTACCTGCAAACATCACCGCTTTTATTACCGAGCCGGAATCCTTAAGTGACAGATATATGTGGCCGGAACGGTAGTGGTCGGTAAAGTTGGATATCTCACCCGTGACAAAAATATTCTGTAATTTGCCGTCTGCTTCTATAACGGATTTTACATAAAAATTAAGCTGTGAAACAGTTAGTATGTTCATACGTTACCGTCCTTTTGACTTTGTTCCTTAAGGCGTGCCAGAACAGCCGTACCCGCCGCATTATCCGATGAAAAACCGCTGAGTGAAAATACCGTCTGTTCTCCCCTGTCTATCCACTTGCGCATAAGCATATCAGACATCACGCCGCCAGCAAACAAAATAGGTATATCGGGGTAGCGAGTACAGATTTTATCACACATTCCGGCTATTGTACAGCCAATAAATTTTATGGTAAAATATGCCGCTTTTTCGGGTGAATCGCCGTTTAAAATCATTTTTTGCACCATGTTTTCACCGCCCGAAAGACAGCAATCCTCACCCTTTAACGCCGGGCGCACCTTTACATCGCCGTTATAGCGGGAGGCAAGCTTTTCAAGCTCTGCGCCCGCAGGGAACTTCAAGCCGAGCATAACCCCGACTCTGTCTATAAGCTGACCTGCGTTGAGGTCAAGTGTTTTTGCAATAATAGAAGCCTTTATGATTTTGCCGCTGTCCGGCTGAACAAGGAGAGCCTCTGTAGTTCCGCCCGAAACATGAAATGCTATAAACGGCTTTTCAAGCAGATCAAATCTATTGACTGAATGCACGGCCGCCATTATGTGACCGCATTGGTGGGAAAACTCATACATCGGCACATGAAGCAGGGATGAAAATGATGAGGCAAGCATATATCCCACAGTAAAACAAGGCATATAAGAGCCTTCGATATCTCTTGGACGTGACGATACGCCGATTGCCGCAATATCCTGCGCACGGCAATCCTTAAAAAGCTCCTGCGCCAATGCCGGCAACTGCTGTGTATGATGAAAAACCGCATCACTTTGCCGCAAGCCGAGTTCACCCTCTTTAACCGGCAAAAGCCTGCGCACATGGCTGACAATGCCGTTTTCATCGCAAAGAGCAAGCGATGTGGTATAGTTACTGGTATCTATTCCCAAATACTGCTTCATATATCAGTCATTCTCCAGTGAGCGGGCAATGGCTCCGAGTATGCCGTTTATAAATGAGGCATCGTCCTCTGTGGCATATTCCTTGGCAAGCTCTACAGCCTCATTGATACATACGCTTATGGGCGTGCCGCCCTCCGAGAGCATTTCATATACCGCAAGACGCAAAAGTGTTACGCTGATGCGTGACATTCTCTCCTTTGACCAGTTTTTGGTGTGAGCGTCTATGAGGCTGTCTATTTTTTCGGTATTCTTTTCCATGCCGTCGAGCAGCTCCAGGCCGAACTGCGATATCTCAAAATCACGGCTGAGCTGAGCCGCTTCTATTATTTCCTCGGTGGTGCAGTCATTGAATGTTTTTTCAAACGCAATGGCAAGAGCCTGCTCACGGCCCTGCCTCCTTTTGCTTTTTTTCTTTTCAGCTGTGTTTTGTGCCTGTTCCATGTATCATACTCCCTTAATGCATTTGATTGCTTTGATATATGTTTTGTACCTGACCCTTATCTTTCGGCGGTAAGCCGGGGCGATAATATAAAGCCGTATAAAAAAGTAGAATAAAACTGCAATTTTATACAGGTTTTTAAAGTTTAATATGCAGTAAACTCAAAATACCCGATGTGTAATCATCCGTCGCCTGCCGCATTACGCACAAGCCTGACAAGCAATGAAAATCTGCATAATAAACGTGTGATAAACCGGTAAATTAAAAATGGATTCATTAAAGTTTATTATACCATACTTTTCGGTTTAAGCAAGAGATATAAATTTATTATATACATTTTTTTACATATTTTTTGCAATTTTTTATCTTTCACTTGATTTTTTAGTACAACAGGATTAAAATGTATAATATAAAATTGTCTGTCACCGATAAATGCTCGACTATATATAGCTTTTACGGTTGACTTTGTGTGCAAATTTATGATTATTGACAGAAAGGAACAACCTTATGTCTGAACATCTGCTTTCAAGAATAGAATCAATGATGCCTAAGCTCTCAAAGGGGCAAAAGGCAATAGCCAACTATATAGAAAATCACTATGACAAGGCGGCATTTATGACCGCCGCAAGATTGGGCGAGGCGGTAGGTGTGAGCGAATCCACCGTTGTACGCTTCGCCGTTGAAATAGGCTATGACGGATACCCGAAAATGCAGTACGCCATTCAGGAGATGATACGCGGCAAGCTCACCTCGGTACAGCGCATTGATATAATCGAGAATACGATATCGCCCGACAGCGTGCTGGACGACGTACTCAACCACGATATCGAGAAAATAAGGAGAACTTTGGACGAAACCTCCCGCGAGGATTTCAAATCTGCGGTAAATGCCATTATAAATGCCGATAAAATCTATATTTTTGCTGTGAGAAGCGCATATGCGATTGCGAGCTTTTTGGGATATTACTTCGAGCTTATTTTTTCTAACGTAAAGGTGGTAAATACAACAAGTAAAACTCAGATTTATGAAAATCTGTTCAGAATAGGCAAGAATGACGTTATCATCGGAATAAGCTTTCCGAGGTATTCGGCTTCGGCGGTTCAGGCAATGCGATTTGCCAAGGACAGGGGCGCATCTGTCATAGCATTGACGGACAGCCTTAATTCTCCGCTTGTAGCACCTGCAGACCATGTGCTTTTGGCAAGGAGCGATATGGCGTCTATCGCCGACTCTCTTGTAGCTCCGCTGAGTGTTGTGAATGCTCTTATAGTAGCTACCGTAATAGCAAAAAAGCAGGATGTTATAAAAACGTTTCAACAGCTTGAAGAGGTTTGGGACGAGTATGAAATCTATCAAAAAAACGAGGAGGGCGAAAAATGAGCGAAAAAACCTCCGTACTGGTAGTAGGAGCCGGAGCGGCAGGCATGATGGCGGCTGTAGCGGCGGCTGACAGCGGCGCAGACGTTACGCTCATTGAGAAAAACAGCAAGGTCGGCCGCAAGATGATGATAACCGGCAAGGGCAGGTGCAATATAACCAACAACTGCACTCCAGATGTTTTAATCGCCAATACTCCGACCAACGGGCGTTTTTTATACAGTGCGGTAAACCGCTTTACACCTAACGATACCATAGATTTTTTTGAAAAAAACGGTCTTAAAACAAAAACCGAAAGAGGCAGGCGGGTTTTCCCTGTTTCTGACAAGGCGGCGGATGTTGTGGATACGCTCCTGGAGTGCTTAAACAAGAGGAGATGCCGTATTATTCAAGGAACCGCAAATGCGCTTATAATCAATGACGGCGAGGCACTGGGGGTTAAAACCGAGGACGGGCAAAGCTTTTACGCCGACCGCATTATTGTGACCTGCGGGGGGAAATCGTACCCTCGTACAGGCTCAACGGGCGACGGCTACAAGCTTGCAAGGCAGGCGGGACATACTGTTATACCTCCCAAGCCGTCGCTTGTTCCCATAGTGTCACATACCGAGTTCTGCGCAAGGCTGCAGGGACTTTCTCTTAAAAACGTGACCGTTGACGTTAGATCCGTCAAAAACGGCAAATGCGTTTTCAGCGATATGGGAGAAATGCTGTTTACTCATTTCGGTGCATCGGGGCCTTTGATTTTGAGCGCATCGGCACATATAAAAAATGCGGCGGCGGGCGAATATCGAATAAGCGTTGACTTAAAGCCGGCACTCTCCGAGGAACAGCTTGACGCACGTATACAGAGGGACTTTGGCGCAAATATCAATAAAAATTTCATTAATTCGCTCGGTGAGCTTCTCCCTCATAAGCTTATACCGGTAATTGTTGAGCTATCCGGCATAGCGGCAGAAGAAAAATGCAATTCCATAACAAAGAAACAGCGTACCGGGCTTGTACGGCTGCTTAAACATCTTACCTTTTCGGTTGATGGATTCAGACCGATAGAGGAGGCAATCATAACCTCCGGCGGCGTTAAGGTTTCTGAGATAAACCCCGCCACAATGGAATCCAAATTAGTGAAAAAACTGTTTTTTGCCGGTGAGGTAATAGATGTTGACGCATATACCGGAGGATATAATTTGCAGATTGCCTTTTCTACCGGAAGACTGGCAGGAACAATGAATTAAAGCGTCAATTTATAACATTATTTGCCTGAAATACCGCAAAAACGTAAAAAGTGCTTGACATAATAATACAACTTACTTATAATAAAATGTAATATGATATTTAAGGAGGTTTGTTTTATGGGACCATACATATTTTTAACAATCGTTTATTTAATCATATGTTTTTATTTTTTTGTGCAGTTTTCCGATGTAGCACAAAGC
>CADBRB010000026.1 GCA_902796955.1 uncultured Ruminococcus sp. | reverse complement strand
TTTTTTAAGAACTTTAAGGATAATTTAAGATTTTACTGGTATCATTATGCCAACATCAGAAAAGGAGTGAACACAATGCAGGTTTTTGAAAGAACGGAAAAAAAATACGTGATAGACGAAAAGGTCTTTGCACAGTTTTTAGACGAGGCTTGCAGATATATGACGCCGGACGCTTATCCGGAGGCTGTAAATCACAGCATCTATTTTGACTCCGAGGATTACACTTTGATAAAAAGGTCAATAGAAAAGCCTGAATATAAAGAAAAATATCGCTTAAGAAGCTATAAAGTCCCGAACGGTCAGGATATGGTGTATTTGGAAATCAAGAAAAAGTATCTCGGCATTGTTTACAAACGAAGGGTTGGCCTTACATGGAATCAATTTACCGATTACTGGTATGACGGCATAAAGCCTGCTCTGACAAATCCTGTTGATAAGCAGGTGTTTGCGGAATGGGATTACGGAAGAAGACTGTACAGGCTTGAAAAGATGACTTACATCAGCTATCACAGGCTCTCATATGTAGATAAGGAAAACAAGGATTTTCGCATAACATTTGACGATGAGCTTGAGTATATGCCGAACAAAATGTTTACTAACACAAGCTTTAACATTCCGGCACCGGGCGTTATAATGGAGCTGAAGCTGAGAGATTCTATGCCGCACTGGATGCTAAAATTAATCAAGAAATACGGTATTAAGCCTGTTTCATATTCAAAATACGGCACTTGCTACAAGGAAATGAGAGCCGGCACATTAAAAATCATACCTCTAAAATTAAAAACAGCATAAAAGGAGAAGATTATAATGACTATTCAAAATACATTTACACTGGACACTTTACTTATATTATTGACTTCCATAGGATTGGGTTTGATAACAGGCTTGGTTTACCGCATGACAACGGATATAAAAAGCAGGAGCATGACTATGACGCTATCTGCTCTGCCAACCTTGGTGGTGGCTGTTTTAGCGGCCGTAAACGGTAATTTGGGCGTAGCAATAGGCATTGCCGGAGTATTCAGTCTTGTACGCTTTCGCAGTGTGCCGGGAAAGGCGAAGGATATGCTTTATGTATTCCTTTCAATGGCTATAGGCGTTGTGCTTTCAACAGGTAATATACTCTTTGCGGTATGTACTGCTTTTGCTACAATAGCAATTATAATAGCACTGTCCATCAAAAAAGAGGCGGTACTCAAAACCTTGAGAGTTACAATTCCTGAGAGCCTTGACTATTACGGCGTGTTTGATGAGGAGTTTAAACAGTATTGCTCCTACTGCGTGATAAAACGCACAAAGCTTAAGGATATGGGCGCAACATATGAAATAGACTATACCGTACAGCTTAAAAAGGATGAAAAAGAAAAAGAGTTTATGGACAAGTTGAGAATCAAAAACGGAAATCTGCCTGTAAGCATAGGCGTACATGAGGATCCGAATTTACTGTAAGGAGGAAATCACGGTGAAAAACAGGTATATAATCAGAGCATTTGCTGCGTTGCTGCTTAGTGCCAGTATGCTTATACCGCTTGCAGCTTGCGATTCCGGGGATAACACTGATACGGCATCGAACCATACAAGCACGGCAACCGCTACGACAACTGCCGTAAACTATAAAAAGGCACAAGAAATAACGACGGATTTCAGCAATTTCGATAATTCGGTATATTCAGACTTTAAGTCTGTGCAAAATGTGAGCTTAAGCAATATCGGCGACAATGTTTATACAATAACCAAAGCGGGAAGTTATGAGCTTTCCGGTGATTACAAAGGAAGTATATCAATAAAAGCCTCAGAAAACGATAAGGTTGTGCTGATTTTAAACAATGCCTCTATAACGTCTGAAAAAGCCAACGCTATAGATGTAACCTCGGCTGACAAGGTTATGATATACACTGCAAAGGACAGTAAAAATACGGTAAACGTTACAGGTGCGGCAGATGACAGCGAGGACGCAGAGAGGGCCGCAATCTACAGTACAAGCGCACTTACTCTCAGCGGTGAAGGCGAGCTGACGGTATCCACAACATACAATAACGGCATACAGAGTAAGAAAAATATAAAAATCATAAGCGGAAATATAGATATAACCTCACAGAATAACGGCTTAAAGGCTAAAAACTACGTTGCCGTTAAGGATGGAAGCGTTACAATAGACGCACAGGGCAACGGTATAAAAACAACTTCTGACAGCGATGCGGATAAGGGCTATTTCTACATGGAAAACGGCAGTTTGAAAATTGAAGCCGAGGAGGACGGCATAGACGCCGCTACCTATGTATCTGTAACCGGCGGAGATTTAGATATAATCACTACAGGCGATGTTGAAAGCGGCGGAAGCGGTAACGGCGGATTTGGCGGAAGAGGTCAGTTTGGCGGCAACGGCTTTAATAGAGGAGATAATCCCTTTAACGGTCAAAATGAAAGC
>CADBRB010000025.1 GCA_902796955.1 uncultured Ruminococcus sp. | reverse complement strand
TTGGTGGGGACAACAGGGCTCGAACCTGTGACCCCCTGCTTGTAAGGCAGGTGCTCTCCCAGCTGAGCTATACCCCCAAATTAAAATGTGGTCGAGGTGACTGGATTCGAACCAGCGGCCTCTACGTCCCGAACGTAGCGCTCCACCAAACTGAGCTACACCTCGAAATTATGAAGTCAACTTCAATTAAGAAGTTGACTTCAATGGCTGCGGAACTAGGATTCGAACCCAGACAAACAGAGTCAGAGTCTGCCGTGCTACCTTTACACAATTCCGCACCGTGCCGATAACAGAAATTATTATATACTTTATTTCTCCAAAAGTCAATACTTTTTTAAAAATTTTTCATTATTAATTTAAGTTTTTTAAAAGAGGTGAGATTAATGCAAAAGCTGTCATTGCTAAGCCGTTATATAGGCTGTTTTGCCGCATCATATATCATTATATGATTTCAACAATGACCGAAACAGCAATGCCCACCGCAAAAGCCAGCAGGATAATGCCTAAAATTATATTCAAAACACGATAGACTTTATTTGTAAGCTTCTTTCTGAACAGCGCAACTATGCCGTTTAGCGTACACCACCATATTATAGCGCCAACGAGCACACCAAGCATAAGGGTTATTTTTTGTGTAGGGTCTGTGTGCGGCGGAATGCCAAATGTGGTAAAAGCTATTGTAAATGAAAGTATTGTTGCAGGGTTGAGCATTGCTATCAAAAAAGCAGAGGTAAAATAAGCTATAACATTTGTTGTTTCTTTACATACGGAAATGTGTGTATTAGCTGGTTCGGGTGATTTCTTTCGTATTGTGATTATGCTGTAAATAAAGATGAGTACACAGCCTATTACACGTATAGGAAATTGATACTGAAAAAGCAAATCGGCAACCCATGTAATGCCGTAAACGCTTATTGCAGAATAAATTAAATCTGCGCTGGCAGAGCCAAGCCCTGTGACAAACCCGTGAAAGAAGCCGCCCTCTAATGTTCGCTGTATGGAGAGTGCGCCTATCGGTCCTGCCGGTATTCCGAATATCACAGCAATTAATAATCCTTTCACAAACAGATTTTCTGTCATTTCTCTTTATTACTCCTTTTTAATGTTGTACAAAAACATAAGATGCACAGCTGATAAACCGGTATTATGTGTTGTGCTATGACTGTTTGGTCTGTAATTGTAGATGTCGCTAAAACGGTGCAATGCCTACATTTATAATAAATCCCGATATGATAAATATGTACGTATCTCTTTGTATGAGTTTAGATTAAATTGTTATTACCCGGAAAGTCATCTCCGGCTGTTTGAGTAAAAAGCATATATGCGTCCAAAAGATTTACCTCTCCGCTTTCATCGGCGTCTGCCAGAAGCTCTTGAAAATAGTCGAGATTACTCAGTTCCGTCATATAGTTTTGAAGAAGAACAACGTCATCTAAATCAATAACATCGTTTAAATCCACATCGCCTCTTGTGCTGTAGGCAATCTCATATTTGCCGGGAGATGTATATTCAAAGATAAGCTCACTGCTGTATCTATCCACAGAATACATCTTATTGCTTCTTAGGCCGTCATAATCGTTGTAGAACGCTATTGTTGACAGTGTTTCTCTAAATTCCGCAGGTTTAGCCATATGTGCATAAATGCCAAAGGAATTGTTAGCGGCAGAGGTGTCTATAAGACCGTGTTCATCGTACATTTTAATTGTGTATCCACTATCGGTCTTTTCAACGGAAATATCCTTTACCGAATAAAGATTTGACGGAACAAAAAAAGTTATATCGCCACATTGCATTTTTTGTATTGGTATAAGATTTATTTCGGATGTTTTATTAGTGCTTAAGTATTCTTCAAGGTAAGCAAGCGCATAGCTTTGCGTATAGGCGCAGACGGTAAGGTTTGTACAATTTCTGAAAACGTCATCACCTATATGAGTGATGTGTTCGGGTATGGTTATAGAGCGCAGATTTGTACATCCGCTGAATGCACCGTTTCCTACTGTTTTAACATTTTGAGGCAACTGAATTGACTCAAGATTTCTGCACCAGGCAAAGCTTTTGTCCGATATATTTTCAGTTCCGATAGGCGCCGAAAAATGAGACATCTGGCTGCATCCGGAAAATGCGTTATCGCCTATAAAGCTCAGCGCATCCGGCAGATTTACGGCTTTAAGCCTTGTACAGCTTAAAAATGTATCCTGTAATATTTCCGTTATTTTTTTGGGTATTGTTATTTCGGAAAGTGACACACAATTTCTGAACGCTTCCGCACCGATATATGTAACGGAATCGGGCAATTTGATACTGCCAAGTGAAATACAATGTCTGAATGCTCCCGTATTTACCGTAGTCAGAGTTTTAGGAAGATCTATATTATTCAGCATTTGACAGCCGTAGAAAGCATAGTCACTGATAACTGTCAGACTATCCGGTACGGTTATGCTTTGAATTGTAGAGCAAAACTGGAAAATATGGTCGCCGATTTCTTCGAGCGTATCAGGCAAATCAAATTTTTCTACGACGTTACATTCATTAAAAGCGTATGCACCTATGCGTTTCAGGTTTTTTGAAAGCTCAACGCTTGTCATATGTTCGCAGTCGGAAAATGCATAGTCGCCTATACTTTCTACGCTGTCCGGTATATCAATCTCTAAAAGCTCGGAGCATCTGTAAAAAGCTTTATCGGGTATCTCGGTTAAATCATCGGGCAGCTTTACTTCCATAATACTGCCGCAATCCGAAAAAGCACCAACACCTATTTGCTTTATATTGTCAGGCAAATCCAAGTCTGAAATTGCCCAGCATTTATAAAAAGCATAATCGCCTATGCTCTCAACCGTATTACCGAAATCAAGCTTGATTGACCCGTATTTTATTGATGTATAGCACTCCGCAAACGCATAGTTTCCTATCTCCTTAACTCCGCTTGACAGAGTTACGTTTTTAAGCTCGGAACACATATAAAATGCATAATCGCTCACTCTTTTCACGTTTGGCGGAATAATAACCTTAGTAAGTCTTGGGCAGTTTTTAAAAGCATAACATCCTATCTCGTTCAATCCTGAGGGCAAATCCGCCTGCTCAAGGTTAAGACAGCTCGAAAAAGCGTATTCGCCGATAGATGTCAAGCCTTCGGGTAAATAAATCTTTTTAAGCCCAGAACAATACTCAAAAGCCTTGTTTGATATATAATTTACGCTATCCGGTATAACTATCTCGTCAAATGCTTTGCAAAAGCTGAATGCCGCTGTTTCTATACTTTTAATCTTATGCGGAAGCTTTATACTTGGGAGCTTTGAACATTTATAGAATGCCGATTCGCCTATATATTCAATATTCTCAGGAAGCTCTGTTTCACACAATGAAGTAAGATTCTTAAATGCCGATGCGCCTATATATTTAAGCGTATCGGGAAGTGTCAGCTCAATTATCCCCGTACATCCGTAAAATGCAGAGTCATCAATGTATTCAACGCCATTTTCAATCGTGACGGCAGTAATATTCTTTTTGGAATAGAAAACCTTTTCACCGATTTCTTTAACGGGATATCCTTTTATCTCCGACGGAACCGTTATGGAAGAACCGCCGCCGGTATATGCCGCTATTTTTAATGCGGTACAGCTGTCATCTGTGAAAGCACATTTATATATTTCGGTGACAACGTCATAGTTTACACCGTGCGCATCTACAAGAGCATAAACAGGTGAGGACGATAATGAAAAAGCAAATGTAAATATTACTGCAAGAACAAAAGCTGAAATTCTTATACTCTTTTTTGATATCATCTATGATACTTCCCCCTAATTACGACAAATCAATTTTAAGTCACTCTTCTTATTATACTTATTACTGAATGATTTTTCAAGATACATTGCCTCATTAATGAAGCTATTTTTTTAAAGAAAACAAATTTTTCGCTGACTTTTTTCTTTGATCTATATGTTTGAACCTGTATTTATCATAAGCTTCTTTGTCATGCTTTACAGATATCATACTTCCTGCACTCTTATCCTATACTTACAAAGCCTTCTGCCAAAATCTGTTTATTACTGACTTTAGCGTTTAGACAGAACAGCATCGGTAATTATTTTATCATAAAATTCTAAAAATTAAAAATTCCTATACAAATAAGTGTTATAGTAAAATTTTAGACGGATTTTTTATTTAGATAAAGTGAATTTTGGAGTGGATATTTTAAATGTCGAAAAAAATAAACGTACAAAAAACAGATTTTACATACGGTCCGGTATGGAAGAACATACTTGCGCAGGCTATTCCGCTTACTGCCGCCCAGCTTGTGCATCTTCTGTACAATATCGTAGACAGGATTTACATAGGTCATATGGACGACGGCAGTTCAATGGCTCTTACGGGAGTTGGACTGACATTCCCTATAATTACACTTATAATGGCTTTTGCGGCGTTATTCGGCGTAGGCGGAGTACCGCTGTTTTCCATAGCGAGAGGTGCGGGTGACAGCGAAAAATCAGGCAGAATACTGGGTAACTCCTTTTCTTTATTGCTTATTTCTTCAGTATTTTTGACGGTTGTATGCTATGTGTTCAAGCGTCCGATTTTATTTGCGTTCGGCGCAAGCGAGGCATCGTATTCGTATGCAGAGCAATACCTGAACATATATCTTCTTGGTACGGCGGCGTCAATGATAACCACCGGAATGAACGGCTACATTAATGCTCAGGGCTTTCCGAAAATCGGAATGTTCTCAATTATAATAGGAGCAATAATAAATATAGCACTCGATCCCGTGTTTATTTTCGTACTTGATATGGGCGTGGCAGGTGCGGCTTTGGCTACTGTTATAAGTCAAATTATATCGGCTTTGTGGGTACTGAGATTTTTATTAAGCAGGAAATCTGTGATACCCTTAACTGTAAAAAACATGACGCCGGATAAAAAAATAGCTGCCGACATAGCAAGATTGGGTACTTCCAACTTTATAATGCAGGGTACAAACTGCCTTGTACAGGTTGCGTGCAATGCAACGCTTCAAACCTACGGGGGAGATATATATGTAGGCGTTATGACGGTAGTCAATTCAATAAGAGAAGTATTCTCATTGCCTATAAACGGAATTATAAGCGGCGCACAGCCGGTAATTAGCTTTAACTACGGCGCAAAAAAATATGACAGGGTAAAGTCGGGGATAAGATTCAACACCTGTATTGCTACAATTTACACAATGCTTGCGTGGTTGCTTGTGTTTATTGTTCCTCAGGTTTGGTTCGGCATTTTCTCCAATGACACCGATATGTCCGCAGCGGGCATTCCTATGCTCCACATATATTTCTTTGGCTTTGTTTTTATGGCTTTTCAATTTGCGGGGCAGTCAACCTTTCAATCTCTCGGCGACGCAAAGCACGCAATTTTCTTTTCGCTGCTTCGCAAGGCTATAATAGTAGTGCCGCTAACGCTCGTTCTGCCTATGTGCGGCTTTGGAGTAAAGGGCGTTTTTTTGGCAGAGCCTATTTCAAATGTTATCGGCGGCGTAGCGTGCTACACTACCATGAGAATAACGGTGTACAGGAGAATCGAAAGGTTGGCAGCAGAGGAGAGGAGTAAAGTAAATGATTAAAATAATGTTTGTCTGCCACGGCAATATATGCAGAAGCCCTATGGCGGAATTTATTATGAAAAAATTGACGGAAGAGCTTTATATAAACCATGAATTTTTTATAGCTTCAGCCGCTACAAGCACAGAGGAGATAGGCAATCCCGTATATCCGCCTGCCAAGACGGAGCTTAAAAAGCACG
>CADBRB010000024.1 GCA_902796955.1 uncultured Ruminococcus sp. | reverse complement strand
TTTTGAAGCAACAGCATACATAATCTTGATTGACCTATTCCGCCGCCGATTGTCAACGGCAGTTTATCATCTATAAGCATTTTATGAAATTCAAAGCTCAATCTTTCCTCGGCGTTTTCAGCCTTTAGCTGGGCAAGCAGACTATCCTTGTCAACTCTTATGCCCATTGACGATATCTCAAACGCAGATTCCAAAACAGGATAATATACAACTATATCCCCGTTAAGCTTCCAATCATCATAATCGGGCGCTCTGCCGTCGTGCTTTTCTCCGGATTTAAGCCTTGCGCCTATCTGCATTATAAACACAGCACCGTATTTTTTGGAAATTTCAGTTTCTCTCTCCTTCGGAGAAAGTTCGGGATACATATCCTCAAGCTCCTGCGTGGTGATAAACTGTATTTCTTCGGGCAAAAAGCTCTTAAGTGCCGGATACTTTTGCTCAATAAACTCAGCAGTTTTTATGATTGCCTTATAAATTTTTCTGACGGTGTCTTTCAGGTAATCCACGTTCCTGTCTTGCCTGTCAATAACTTTTTCCCAATCCCACTGGTCAACATACAGCGAATGCAGATTATCGCAATGCTCATCGCGTCTTATCGCATTCATATCGGTATACAAACCCTTATGTACGGGGAAATTGTATTTGTGAAGAGCAAGTCTTTTCCATTTGGCAAGGCTGTGAACGATTTCAACCTCTTCCCCCGTTTCAAGTATATCAAAAGCTACAGGTCTTTCAACGCCGTTGAGGTCATCGTTTATACCTGTTCCTCTTTTTACAAAAAGCGGGGCTGAAACTCTCGAAAGCTCTAAAATACTGCACAGCTCGTCTTCAAATCTGTGGCGTAAAAACCTGATTGCCGACTGCGTTTCGAGAACGTCTAATTTTGATTTGTATTTTTTCATTAGTAACACCATCTTTGCTAAGGATATAAATTGTTAGGTTTAACTTATCGTACCGACAGTTCTCGGATAGAGTATAACATCTCTTATATTTGAAACGCCGGTAACATACATTATTATTCTCTCCAAACCTAAACCAAAGCCACCGTGCGGAACACTGCCGAAGCGTCTTAATGCAATATAATAATCATAGTCGTCAAGCGACATATTGCGCTCCTTCATTGCGGTTAAAAGCTTGTCGAGGTCGGCTTCTCTCTCACTTCCGCCGATTATCTCGCCTACTCCGGGTACGAGCAAATCTGTTGCGGCTACGGTCTTTCCGTCAGGATTTTGCTTCATATAGAAAGACTTTATAGCTTTTGGATAATTAGTTATGAATACAGGTTTTTTAAGTACCTTTTCCGTAATATATCTCTCATGTTCCGTTTGCAGATCAAGTCCCCACTCAACAGGATACTGGAACTTTTCACCGGATTGCTTAAGCACCTCTATCGCCTCAGTGTAATCCATTACGGCAAAATCATGCGATACTACGCTTTGCAGTTTTTCAATAAGACCCTTTTCAAAATGAGCGTCAAAGAATTTCATCTCATTCGGGCATTTTTCGAGCAGTGTGTTTATGATATACTTTATCATGTCCTCTGCAACTTCAATAACATCGGGCAGCTCTGCAAATGCAATCTCCGGCTCAACATGCCAAAACTCTGCAACGTGCCTCGGAGTATTGCTCTCCTCCGCTCTGAAGCTCGGACCAAATGTATAGATTTTGCCGAATGTCATTGCGGCTACTTCGCCTTCAAGCTGACCTGAAACACTAAGACCCGCACTTCTTCCGAAAAAGTCATTCTTATTATACTCTTCCTCGGTTTTATACTCATTGCTGAATCCGATAGTGGTAACCTTGAACATTTCACCTGCGCCCTCGCAGTCGCTTCCCGTGATTATCGGTGTATGCACATATACAAAGTGCCTCGACTGGAAGAACTCATGTATTGCTGCGGAAACCACCGAGCGGACACGGAAAATTGCATTGAATGTATTGGTTCTCAATCTAAGATGTGGTATTGTTCTTAAGTATTCGAGAGTATGTCTTTTCTTTTGGAGTGGATATTCACCCGGACATACTCCTAAAACTGTTATTTTTTCTGCATTTATTTCTACGGAATCCTTCATTACAAGTGACGGAACAAGCTTTCCCTCA
>CADBRB010000023.1 GCA_902796955.1 uncultured Ruminococcus sp. | reverse complement strand
CCTGACAAAATTGTATTTGTACAATAACCAAATCAAGGACATAAGCCCGCTTAGCGAACTTAAAAGCCTGACAAGATTAGATTTAAGAGGTTTAAAACTAAAATCCATACCTGATTCTATTATTAAAACAGCTTTGGATAACGGGCTGAAGTTTTATAACGATAATAGATTCCATGAAAAAGGTATAAACCTATATAACACAACCCTCTCCGAGCAGGATATAAGTATGTTTCAGGATATGGCGCTTGTAGAAAGCTACTATAACAGCAAGAAATTAGCGGAAGCGCAAAAACATACACAAAACGAAACATACGGGCAAGAACAAAGCAGTGCCGTTGATAAACCACAAGTATTGATACCGCTGAGAGAGGCAAAGGTGATATTTTTAGGTGATGGTAATGTCGGAAAGACATTCACATTAAAGCGCATACTTAAAGGAGGCAAAAAAGCAGATTACAAAACAAAAATGACATTGGGAATACAAATAAATAATTATAATCCCCAAAAACATAAGCTTAGTGACGTTGAAATGAATATAAGATTTTGGGACTTTGGCGGACAGGATTATATGCACAGCCTGCACCGGTGTTTTTTAACAGAACATTCCCTTTATATAGTTTTGTTGAGCGGCAGAGAACAAAACCTGACATACCACGCTATGTACTGGCTTGAAAATATAAAAAGCTTTGCGCCGCAAAGCCATGTGATACTGGCATTAAACCTATGGGAAGATGAAAACAGCACGGATAAAATACAAAAGGATGCAGGTGTTAATGTAGCCAATATTAAGGCAAGATATAAAGATTTGAACGTAATCTATACACAGTTTTCTGCAAAATGCTATGATAAAAAGGCTTTTAATGAAGAGTTCACTTTGAAAATCATTGAAAAGTTACCTGATATAAAGGGATTTAATACCGAATATCCAACCGTGTGGAAAGAAATGATAAATGCCGTAACCGACGAGTTGGAAAACAATTATTATTTGGACAAGGACGGTTACTTTAAACTTTATAAAAAGGTAAACGAAAAAACAGAAATTAGTTGGGAACTGGCTTTAGCCTGTCTTAGATTATTCAACAGTTGGGGTATATGTTTTAGTAACTACAACGGCAAAAACAAAGACAACTTTACAATCATAAAACCCGATTGGCTGTTTAAGGGCATTTACAGAATTATACGGTCGCAGGATGGAACCAAAAACGGCATCATTACTCAACGGGCAGTAGTTAAAAGCATAAACAACGAAATTTATGTTAAAGATGAATTACTTAAAAGGCTTATTCCAAGTAGCAAAGACTATTATCATGAAAGCCATTGCCGTACTCTCTTGGAAATAATGAAAGTCTATAATTTAGCATATGAGATAAAAGATGATGATAACAGTTGGTTTATCCCTGCGCTATGTCCCGATAGTATTCCTGAAAACTCCGAGGATAGTATTATCAACGGAGATTACAAAAAAGAAATTACGTTTGAATACAAGTATACATATCTGCCTGACAGCGTACTTCAAAAGCTTATGGTTATTATGATGAAAAAAAGCTATACACTAAAGCATTCATGGAAGTACGGCACACAAATATGGGCAAGCGAAAACCGTGAAGTAGCCATAGTAAAAATGGATGAGCTAAATCCAATATTAAACATACGGATTTTTGAAACAAACACAAGCGGTAGCACTGAAGGCAAACACACACTTTTTAAAAGTATATCGAAAGTTATTAAGTCGATAAATGAAGATATGCACATCAGTTGTACTGACTATGTAATATACGACTACAATACAGCCGTTAATATTGGTGAATCAAGCGGTGAACAGCGTACAGCCTACATACCGTTAGAGGGCTTGCGTGACGCTTATAAAAATAACAAAACGTATATTACATACTTGGAAAACGGATGTTATGAAGAATTGCCTGTAAATAGAATTTTCAATGAAACGTTATCGGAAAGCGTTTCAACAATAAGAAGAAAGGAGTATGAAGAAATGGAAGAACAACAAAGTAAAGGGTCACCCATAACTAACAACAATTATTATGCACCTGTATACAATGTAGACGGTGAGGCAAATAAGATTAACGTTGATAATAGCCAAGACAACAGGAAAAACGAAGGTCCGTTTGCCGGAGGATCTAATATTGGAAAAGACGGCAGTAATATTCAGGTCGGTGATGAAAACAAAGCAAAGAGTAATTCAAAGCATACCCAGAAAACCGATTCATCTACTCACGATACTGACATCACTATTCCTCCCCAAGCTCAAAAGAAAAGCGGAATTTTCAGCAAAGTTGCCGATTTCTTTATACGGCTGTTTACGTCCCAAAAATGACCGTCAAAGGCGCATAAGTTTATACAGGCAATTCATACTAAGTATCATCTGTAAATGGTTTGCCTGTGCGCTTTTGCAAATAAAAGCCCCATACCGATTGCTCGGTATGGGGCTATTCTAATCAATATCATATCTATCCGCCGCTAAGCGGAATGATTTTTAATTATTCTCCGGCTTCCTCTTTAGCCTTTTCTATTACCTTCTGGGCAACCATTGCAGGAGCGTCCTCATAACGTTCAAAGTTGAATGTAAATGTGCCTCTGCCCTGTGTTACCTGACGGATATAAATGGAGAAGTCGTGCATTTCCGCCATAGGTACTTCAGCGTCAACAACCTGCATACCTGCTTCGGCAGGATTCATACCAAGCACACGGCCTCTTCTCTTGTTTATCTCGCCCATTACGTCGCCCATGTTGCTGTCCGGCACGGTTGCCTTCAATGTGCCTATTGGCTCAAGCAGTGTGGGGTTGGCCTGTGGCAGACCGTTCTTGTAGGCTATAGCCGCCGCCATTTTAAAGGACATTTCAGAAGAGTCAACTGGGTGGTAAGAGCCGTCATAAAGAGTAGCTTTTAAGCCGACAACAGGATATCCGGCAAGCGGTCCCTTCTGAATGCAGTCACGCAATCCCTTTTCAACAGCAGGGAAGAATCCCTTAGGAACAGCACCGCCTACAACTCTTTCGCCAAACTCAAGGCTCTCGCTGTCGCATGGCTCAAACTCTATCCAAACGTCACCAAACTGACCGTGACCGCCGGATTGCTTCTTATGTCTGCCCTGTACCTGTACCTTCTTGCGAATGGTTTCTCTGTATGCAACTCTCGGAGTTTCAAGTGTAACATCAATGCCAAACTTTGATTTCAGCTTTGAAACGATAACATCAAGGTGCTGTTCGCCCATACCTGAAACTATCATCTGATGAGTTTCTGTATTAGAGCCGTATTTGATAGTTGGATCCTCATCGGCGAGCTTTGCAAGTCCCTGAGCAACCTTGTCCTCATCACCCTTATTCTTAGGATATATAGCCATTGAATATGACGGCAACGGATAATCTATACCTCTGAGAGTAACCTTTCTGCTCGGTGCGCAAAGTGTATCTCCGGTAACAGTATTCTGTAACTTTGCAACTGCGCCTATGTCGCCTGCGCCGATATATGTTGCGTCCTCTTGCTTTTTACCTCTTATATAAAGTACCTTGCCTATACGCTCGGTAGAGCCGGTACGCATATTAACAAGTGAAGAATCACCGGTAACTTTACCTGAAACAACCTTAAAGTATGAGAGCTTGCCTACGAACGGGTCGGCAACCGTCTTGAATACTATGGCGGAAGTAGGTGCGTCAATATGAGTTGAAATTTCAACGATATCTCCGCTTTCGGTTTCGGCGGTTTCGGGCGCTCTGTCTGTAGCGTCCGGAGTAAGCCATACAAGACCCGTCATAAGCTGGTCTATAGCTTCAAGTGTGAGTGCATCGCCGCAGAATACAGGATTAACAGAGCCATCTCTTACGCCCTTCTTAATGCCTTCTACTATTTCTTCACGTGTAAACTCTTCACCGCTGAAGAATTTTTCCATCATTTCATCGCTGGTTTCTGCCACTGCCTCATTTATGTTATTGCGAAGCTCACCAAGCCTGCCGCCCAAATCAGGCAGGAGCATTTCGGTAGCTTTGCCGTTTGCGTAAGAATAAGCCTTGCCGTCCAGCAGATTGACATAGCAATGAGCTTTTCCGCCTACTATATTGGGAACTACAACAGGACAAACCGCCTTGCCGAATTTATCGTGAAGCTCGTCAAATACCTTATAGAAGTCGGCGCCCTCATCGCAAAGTCCGTTTACAAAGAATACCTTTGTAAGCTCATTTTTATCTGCAAGCTTATAAGCCTTTTCCGTACCTACGCTGATGCCGCTTTTTCCGGAAACAACTATCATTGCGGTGTCGGCTGCACGCATACCCTCGCATACGCCGCCCTCAAAGTCAAAAAGACCTGGGGTATCAATCAAATTAATTTTATGATTGCTCCATTCTATCGGTGCAACCGCCGGTATAACCGATACCTTTCTTTTTATCTCCTCCGGGTCAAAGTCACATACGGTATTGCCGTCGTTAATTTTGCCAAGACGATCCGAGAGACCCGCTGTATAAATCATTGCTTCTGCCAATGACGTTTTACCTGAGCCGCTGTGACCTGCCAGGGAGATGTTCAAAATCTTTTTTGCTTCGTACTGTTTCACTGTTTTTGCTCCTTTCAATAATCCAAAATCGAATTTAGTATATAAATACAATAGAACAATTATCGCAATTTATCACCAAATACAGTTTAGCGGTAGTTTTCAATTTTGGCTTGATACAATTTGCCTAATCAAAAAACAACCTAACGAATTAATTATAGCGTATATTTACAAATAAATCAATTAAAACATTTGCCAAACAGATATTTCCATTTATTTTCACAATAAAGCAAACTAAAATTTGTTCATATTGCATACATAAGGTGCTTTCTTAGCTTGTTTTTAGCGTTTTAAAACACTTTATTTGATTTAGAGTAAAAAATTTAAAAAGAGTATTGTAATTTTCACAGAAAAAATGTATAATAATGTTTACAGGATTATAAGGACGTTTAGCTCAGCTGGAAGAGCGTTCGCTTGACGTGCGAAAGGTCAGCGGTTCGATCCCGTTAACGTCCACCAGCAAAAGCCCCCTCAAACACAAGAGGGGGCTTAATAAATAATCAACAGTTATAATAAAAAAGTGTAAAGTTGTCTGTGTCTGTGTAAGAATAAAAGGAGAATTGATTATGAGTAAACTGTTGCAATCAGATATGTTATTTGCATTATTATGGATATTGGTGGGTTTGGCTTTATTGATAGCGGGGATATATACTATGATTAAGCAGAATAAAAAGAAAACCGTATGTACATCAAAAACATACGGCAGAGTTATTGACATAGTAGAACACGTAAATCATGACAGTGACGGCATAAGCGTTACACGGCATCCGGTTTTTGAGTACAATATAGGAGGAGAAAATATAGCAGAAGAGCATCCTTACGGCAGAACTCACTCTAATTACAACATAGGGCAAGAGGTAGAGATATACTATAATCCTGAAAATTACCATGAACACTACATCGGCGGAGATAATACCCCTAAGATTCAAAGTATTATACTGCTGATTTCCGGTGTGGCAACTGTTGTTTTGGGTGTGGTTTTAGGCATATTGATTGCCAATAGCTAAACATATGACAGTTAATAGCATTAAAGAATTACTTTAGAAATATAAGGTGCTTCTTGCTACCTTCACATAGTCATAGAAGCTCATAGCCTGTATTGCGCACAAAACTATATATAAAAAATTACCCTCATATCACGCATTTTACTTTTGCGTAATGTGGGGGATTTTATTTTATAAATAGTTACAATATTGTACTTTTCTTGACAAATATATCCT
>CADBRB010000022.1 GCA_902796955.1 uncultured Ruminococcus sp. | reverse complement strand
CCTTATGCCGCAGTATCCATTCCTGCCTGAACCAGTGCTGGGGGTGCTCCGGATTGCAATTAAACCAGAATTTTGAACCTGCCACAGAGCACCTTGCAAGAGCCTGCTCAACAAACGAATGCGGCATAAGAGCCACCTCGTCAAAAAGTACTCCCGAAAGCGTCATACCCTGAATAAGCGCGGCGGAGCCTTCGTCCTTGCCGCCAAAATAATAGAAAGTATTTTTACGTCCGTTTTTTGTGATATCCAGTGCATTTGAGGATATGCGTTCCCTGCACTCAAAGCCGAGCGATTGCATTATGGGTACAATGGGTACAATAACATTCCTCCTGAGCGAGCGTATGGTTTTACCGCACAGTGCAAAAACTGCGCCGTCAAACCTGTAAAAAGCCCAAGCTATAAACGAAATTCCCATACATACGGTTTTTCCGCTTCGCACAGCTCCGTCACAAATCAGTGCGTCGCATCCGTTATACGGGCTTGAGGCGCACCACCATGTAAGTGCCGTGAGCTGCTTTTCGGAAAATGGACTGAATTTCATTGCAAATCCTCCGATGCGGAGCTTTTGCGTATGGCTCGTGCGCTCTGTTCAAGAGCGTTGTAAAACGGTGATGCGCTGCCTGCTTCACCGTCTGTGTTTGACTGCTCAAGGTGTTCCAGGGCTCTTATTCTGTCAAAAAACTTGATTTCCATAGCTCCGTCCTTCGGTCTTTTTATCTCCGCAATGTTAAACAAATCCATTGCTTCAAGCTGTTCACGGTCGGGATTATCGGTGTATAAAAGCAAAACTGCATCGGCTATACTGCCAAATGCCAGCCGTCTGTAGCCGTTTAAGGCGTCCGGCGTTGTATTTTCCGGCTGTTTGCTTCTAAGCAACTCAAGCTCCCTTAAAATGTCGTCCCTGCATAAAAGCTCTTCACCCACAAGTTCGGGATTCTCCGTATATCCCGCACGCACGGCGGACTCTCTTTTATTGCCGGTGTTAATATAACTGTAACAAAAGAGCTGTTCCTTGCGGGATAGACGTTTGTTTTCACGTCTGTTCAATGCCTGTCCTCCTTTCTGTAAGCACTGCGCTTGCATCGTATTAAGTACAATCCTCAGCAGGGCGTCAGCCGTACAAATAAATTGTATATACATATAATTCTCACCCGTAAAGCTGTTCCGTGTTGCGGATATCTACTGTCGCAGTTTACTGTTTGTATGTGCGCTTAACTGCCGATAGCCGATAGATTGTACTTTTGCAGATGATTGCGCAAAAGGTATTAAGCGTAATTGCTTTTATATCTGCTTACACCTATACATAAAAACATATGAAAAATTGCATATAAAACGGCATTTTTAAATTTATTTTTTGAAAAATATTTAATTCACAGTAAAAACAGGTTTTACACAAATAAAAAAGACCGCAAACAGCACCCTTGTGTAAGAGTTATGCTGTTTACGATCTTGCTATCGTACATATAAATCAAAATAACCTTTAATAATATGCAGAGTAATAATGGTTGATAAAAATCGGTTTTTAAGTTTTGATTTATATGTAACGTCTATCTGCCTTCGTCTGCTCCAAGTCCAAAGCTTATTGATATAGCTTGATTTATTTTATTCATTGCGCCCTCGTCAAGAGAACCCATTTTTTCTTTAAGCCTTTTTTTATCTATCGTTCTTATCTGTTCAAGCAGTACAACGGAGTTTTTGGACAAACCGCTGGAATCAGCACCCAGTTGTATATGAGTAGGCAGGTTTGCCTTGGATTGCTGGCTTGTTATTGCCGCCGCAATCACAGTGGGGCTGAACCGGTTGCCAACATCGTTTTGTACGATTAAAACGGGTCGCACTCCGCCCTGCTCCGAGCCTACGACAGGACTTAAATCGGCATAATAAATATCTCCTCGCTTAATGTTCACAATTTACACACTCCGAAATTTTATTTTTTCAAGTGTAATGTTTTGTATAATGACGGTTAAAATTTCTGCTGTATTTTTCTAAACGGTCAGTTTATAACAATATCGGTAATAAGATTTTTTGATAAAAATAAAAATCTGTATATTTGTGCATAATTATACATATACTGTATAAGTTGTATATGTAGTTTGGCTTAAAATATTCAGATATAATGCGCATTGAGGGAACAGATGAGAGTAAATCGAGGCATTTTTTCTTTAAGCTTAAAAATGAATACTGATGCATACATTTTTTTAGACAATAGATTTGATATGCTTTTGATATAAAGAAAACAATCAAAAATCGCCTAAGCTTTAAGAGTAATGCAACGATGTCGTCACCTGTCAATTCCTCAAAACGCTCTCCGCAGCAGGTGGTCTTTGCCGCCGCAAATGAGCATCGGGATTATCGTTTGGCACATTTTACTCAGCACTTTGCATTGGCTTATTACAGCTTGGTGTAAGCGATGAATTATAAATGTGTGGCTTGAAAATCCGCTCATGGCGGCAAAGCAGTTTGTACCTGTGCGGTACGATTATATTATTATCGTAACCGTCCTGATTTATACATCGCAGGTCATTAAAAAAATCAAAAAATTTAAGACCTGTTACATAATATTAAAGCGAGTTTCTTTTTGTTAATATATATGGCTAAGCGCACAAATTAAAAACTCCCCCTGTGTTTACAGGGGGAGAAATAATATGTCCGGTATTGATGCAATCGCACGTCACTTGCAAGTGACTTTTTTTGCTTTAACATAGCGATTTGTTATGTTGTCAACAGTTCCGGTAAAAATAAACTTTTCCAATCGTTCTTGAAGTGTATCTAATTGCTTTTCGTGGAGCAGATTTGTATCGTCTATTATCAGAGCGTCAAAATCATATCCCTCTTCAAAGCTACCTACCTTGCCGAAAAAGCTTCCGCTTCCCTTTGTTGCAAGATAAAATGCCTCGCTTGTACTCAGCGGAGCGCTCTCACGGTGTACGGAGTGGTAACACTTTGAAGCGTGTATGGCTTCAACTATATGCTCTTTCATATTAAGAGTATGGCCGCCGCTGACATCAGAGCCTATTCCGACGTGCATACCCATATCAAGGTATTTTCTCAGTGGCATAACGCCGCTTGAAAGATTGAAATTGGACTGTGGGCAATGAGCTATAAATACGTCCTTTTCCTTGAGCGTTTTAAGCTCCTCGTCAGTATTGTGAATACAATGCGCCATAATCGTCTTGCCGGGCAGTATAAGTCCGAAGTCGTCATAAACTGCGGTAAAGCTTCTGCATTCTGGGTGAAGCTCCTTTACCCATGCCACCTCGTCTAAGTTCTCATCAAGGTGAGATTGAATAGGAACATCGTATTCAGCCGCAATTTTTCCGAGCGCAGTCATCAGCTCGGCTGTTGTACTCGGTACAAATCTTGGAGTAATTATATAGTTTACAAGAGGCAGTTCGCCGTTTAAAGCGGCTTTTTCTCTTTTTTCTTTATCCTGCTTAACCAGCGCAAGGGTTTCATCTATTGAGGTCTGTGTATCTTCCTGCAATGCATCGCTTGAGTTTCTGTCCATATTTACCTTGCCCACAAAAGCGCCGATTCCGCTCTCTTCCAGCAATTCCATAAGTATCTCGGTTGCTCTTAAGTGACGTGTTGCGAAGATGCAGGCTCTTGTAGTTCCGCATTTTACCATATCATCAACAAACAGCCGATAATACTTTCTTGCAAAGTCCTCGTCCTCAAATGAGCTTTCCAGTGGGAAGGTATACTTTTCAAGCCATGGCAAAAGCTCCTCGCTGTAGCCAATGCCCATATTGAGCCACTGCGGAGCATGAACGTGCAAATCGTTAAATCCGGGGATAATAAGGGAATCTCCGAAGTCGATTATTTCAGCGTCCGCATATTCTTCGGGGCATTTTTCAAAAATACCCTCCACTACGCCGTTTTTAGTAACAATATAAGAGTTTTTATGCTCTTCAAAGCTCTGCATTGTTTTTGTAAAAATCACATTACCCTTAAAAATTTTAATCATAAACCATCATTCCTTCTCTACACCGATTACTATGCTGATACCTATTAAAATCTCACCGCATTCTGCGGTGTTATACATTATCCCTGAAGCCTGTTGAAGGCAAGGCGGCAAATGCCGATAACAAAAGCGCAAAACAGACCGCCTTATCGGATATTACATAAGCTGTATTGCATATCAGTGCAAGGTGTGCAAGGAGTGAACAAATTCCTGCGTGAGCAGCTGAAAGTTATTTTACGATTCTTGTGCCGGTTTCACCTGAAAATACATTCCTTGCGTTGTCTAATAAAGCGATATATGCTTCTTTATTTTCGCCTTGAGCCACAAATTCCATAGCCGCCTGTACCTTTGGCAACATAGAGCCTTTTGCAAACTGACCTTCGGCTATATATTTTTCGGCCTGCTCAAGATTTATCTGGGCCAGATTTTCCTGATTAGGCTTACCGAAATTTATTGCAACTCTGTCAACTGCCGTCAAAATTATAAGGCAGTCGGCGTCAATATCTCTTGCAAGCAGGCTGCTTGCAAAGTCCTTGTCAATTACTGCGGGTACGCCCTTCAAGCGGTTGCCGTCCGACATTACCGGAATACCGCCGCCGCCGCAGGCGATGACCACATTGCCCGAATCTATAAGTGCTTTTACAGATTTAAGCTCAACTATTTTTTTAGGTCTGGGTGATGCCACTACCAGCCTGTAGCCGCGTCCGGCATCCTCCATAACAGGCTTACCCTGTTCCTGAGCCTCTTTGATTTCTTCCTCTGTAAGATAATGTCCAATCGGCTTTGTCGGGCTTAAAAATGCCTTGTCATTCGGGTCTACCTCTACCTGAGTAACAACTGTAGACACCGATTTGTCAATGCCTCTGCCGAGCAATTCCTCTCTCAATGCGTTTTGCAGATCATATCCGATATATGATTGGCTTAAAGCAACGCACACGGAGAGGGGAAAACGAGGACGTGATTTATCCGCCGCCGTGTAGCAATCCATAGCTTCCTGAAGCATACCTACCTGAGGTCCGTTTCCGTGAGTTACAACAACGTCATTGCCTGCCTCAATAAGGTCTGCAATGGCTTTTGAAGTGTTTTTAACGGCAATCATCTGCTCGCTGAGTGTTTTACCCAGTGCGTTGCCGCCCAAAGCAATTACAATTTTCTTTTTCATTCTTTCACCTTAGAATCTTGTTAAATTAAGCAAAATTCCGCAGTATACCGATTTCTTTTATTATGGTCTGCAAAACCGTTACAAGCCCAAACCCGTGATTATAGCTGATAATCAACAGTGACATATCATTGCCGTATAAAAAGCCGTAACGTAAATAAGAATCAGGCAACTGCGGAAAATTCATTAAAGCTTTAATTTTATTAAATTAAATTATTTTTCAAATCTGAAAATTCTTTCCTTGCCGTTCTTCTCTAATTCTGCAAGAGTAGCAACAGGGTCTTTTACCTTGCTGAGGAACATCATAGCGGCGATAATAAACGGCTTGTAGCTTGCCTGCATATAAAGCGGATCACGGTAGCGGTCAAACACAGATGCGGCAACCTCGCCTGCATCGCAGCTTACGTCGGTAATATCAGCCGGCAGACAGTGCAGATACAAAGCCTTGCCGTCTTTTGTAAGCTTCATCATTTCTTCGGTGCATTCCCAATCCTTATGCTGAGCATTCATTGCAAGCAGTTCTTTTTCAAGAGTCTTTATACCGTCAAAGTCGCCGTTTCCGTAAAGCTCGGTGCGCTTCTCCATAGCAACAAACGGAGCCCAGCTCTTCGGATAAACGATATCAGCGTCCTTAAATGCCTCGGCCATGCTGTTTGTCTTTGAAAAGCTTCCGCCTGAAGCAGCCGCATTTTTCTTTGCAACCTCTTCAACGTCTGCCATTACTT
>CADBRB010000021.1 GCA_902796955.1 uncultured Ruminococcus sp. | reverse complement strand
TCTGCTTAACGTCCGCCTATCATGAGCTTTATTCTCATAGCAGGACCGCCCATTGAAACGGGCATAAGCTGTTTTTTGCCGCAAAAACCGGAGCTTGACCATGTAACAGTGTCAGAAACCATGTCCACCGTCTGTAAAGCCTTAAATGCAACGCCTGATATAGTAGTATCAAGTATAGCTTTGCCAAGCTTGCCATTTTTAATTTCATAACCCATCGTGACGCCAAACATGAATTCGCCTGTAGTGTCAGCCTGTCCGTTTCCGGTCTGCACAAGATAATATCCGTCGTCAACCGATGCGATCATATCCTCAAGCTTTGAAGTGCCGGGATGTATTGCCGTATTGCGCATTCTGATGAGAGGCTCGTCCGAAAACTCATAGGCTCTTGCATTGCCCTGTGGCTTTATGCCGTAATGCAACGCAGATGAACGGTTGTTCATATATCCCGTCAAAATACCGTTTTCGATGATTTTAGCATCTTGAGCAGGCGTACCCTCATCATCAACGTATACAGGTATATCGCACTTTTTACCGAATGCCGTGTTCGCAAAGTCGGTAAGAGAAACAAGGTCAGATGCAACACGCTTATTAAGGCAATGTGCCGCTACAGAGCCGGACATGACGAGATCTGCCTCAACGGTATGACCAACCGCCTCGTGTGCCAGCATACCCGATAACGAGCCGCCGAGAATACAGGTTTTAAGCCCTGCTTCAGCATATACACCCTCACGTTTTTGCATAAGATTCTCATACAATTCATCAATTTTAGTATGAACTGCATTGAAATCGGTAAAATTCTTATCAAATGTATCTCCGCCGCCCACTACGCCGAAAAGCTCAAGCGGAACGCCACTGTTTGATTCTGCGTTTAAAAAAACGTACACATAGCTTCTTGGCATTATCGAGTGTGCATTGAATCCGTCTGAGGTATAAAGGAGCTTTTCCATAGAATCAGCTGTTGCAACAATCGTTCTGCCTGTCAGCTTTGGATACTTTCTTTGAATGTAATCGTCAACAGCCTTAACGTAATCAATATACGCCTTCTGCTCGATATCAGAAATATCGTTTTCAACCTTGTAGCTTCCACGTTCAATAGTGGGAATGTTCGGTTTTCCGGCATGAACATGACCGTCAAGAAAATCAGCGTTTTCTACAGCGGCATTCAGTACCGAAGCCGCCGCATCGTCTGAAAGCTCGGCATTAGAAGAAAAGCCGTAGATTCCGTTCTTATAAACTCTTGCAGAAATGCCGGAAACCTCTCTGCGAGTGTTAGCGGTCAAATTACCGGAAAGCAACACTACCTTGCGTGATTTGTTTGTCTGCGCACGCAGCTCGGTATGTTCCCCTGCAGGAAAATTCAGACTGTAGGGGCATAGAATATCTTTTAACATAATATCTCCCTTCTTATATTTGCACCTTCTCACAGACAAAAAATTAGTGAGAGGCGCACAAGTTATTTTGTGATTTTATGCTGCAATTAGACTTTGAAAGCAAAAAACTGAGAGTATTTCCAAAATCAAAGCCGTAGCAGTATGTTATCTTTAAAGCAGATAAACGCTTAAGAGCATCTGACAAACAGCGAAATTGTATAACAGCAGATGTGCTTTTAACCATCCCTAATCAACCTTCGGCATTCCCATATATGCAGAAGTGTGTCCAAGTACTGCCTTTATAATACTTATCCGGCATTAAAAAACTGTATGCACAAAGCTGTATTAAAACATACGTAAAACAGCGATCAGGGCATTTTCCTGAGCTTACATACGAAAAAAGCTGATTTCTATCAGTGCTGTCTTATATAATAACACATATAAGTTAGTTTTGCCAGTATTTAGATAAAAATTTATATATTATTATTTTTGCTTTAAAATTTATGCAGATAAACTATATAAAAAGGTTCTTAAATTTCTCTTAAAAAAGAAAAATCCTAAAGCTAAAATCAGGTCTGCCGCATTAAGAAACCGCATAAAATCATATATTTTACGAAAAAGGTCAGTGAATTGTCAAAATCCACTGACCTTTTGCAGTTTTTAATACTCACCCCTTGCCGAGCGGTGCGGAGCGCACACCAATGTTGCGTAATCGGTTGTTGAGAGAAACGTTAATGTCGCTCACATTTATACTCAGACGCAGGCGGGGTAGTTATTGTTTGTACCTGATAAGGTGTGCGAAGTGGGAGCGGAGACTCTCCGCTGTGCGATATGCCAGCGGATGCCATCCGCCGATGTGCCTGCCTGCGGACGGCGATGGTGCTCCACTCTCAACGCTCAAGCCTTAAAAAAGGCTTGGCAAAACTTTAAGGCAAGTGCGACAGCCCCGATTTTATTTTAATGAAGGAAAGAAAAATTAAAACGCAGAAAATCCGAGGATGGACATTGACAATACAAATAAAATGATATTAACTCATATTTCTATATCTACATTGTATTTTATAAGCCACTGGTTTATCTGAATAATATAAGCAAGTATTTGCGGAGCCTTCATGAGTTGCCCATACCAAGGTGAACTGATTTTTTCAGGATGTTCAATTACCGACAATACGCCTTGCCTGTCAATAAGCTCATTTACAGGGGCGGTTTTGTCATCGAGTATAGCCAT
>CADBRB010000020.1 GCA_902796955.1 uncultured Ruminococcus sp. | reverse complement strand
GATCCTCGGCTGTAAGCTCGGTGTCGTGCTTAACGCCCTTTTCTGCCTTCATTTTGTCGATAAGCTCTTCAAAATACTTTTTGCCTACTTCCATTACAACGTCTGAATACATCTGAATGAATCTTCTGTAGCAGTCGTAAGCCCATCTCGGATTGCCAGACTTCTTAGCCATAACCTCAACAACAGTTTCGTTAAGACCAAGATTGAGTATAGTGTCCATCATACCGGGCATAGAAGCTCTTGCGCCGGAACGTACGGATACGAGAAGCGGGTTCTCGTTGTCACCGCATTTTTTGCCGGTGATTTCTTCCATCTTGGCAATGTACTGCATGATTTCGGCCTGTATCTCATCATTGATTTGTCTGCCGTCCTCATAGTATTTTGTACAAGCCTCTGTTGTGATTGTGAAACCTTGCGGTACCGGAAGACCGAGATTGGTCATTTCGGCGAGGTTTGCACCCTTACCGCCGAGGAGTTCTCTCATTTTACCGTTACCCTCTGTAAAAAGATATACATACTTTTTACTCATAGTTTTCTTTTACCTCCTAAATTCTGCTTAAAGCATTGGCAAAAAACTGAAAAAATTATTGCTATATTCTGCCTTATTTTAATGCCTAAACGATATTATAACATTCTTTAAAAAATTTATCTATCTTTTTTTGCAATAAAAACATACTGTAATTCTTTGATTTTACTGTGTAAAACGATTAAAAAATCAAAAAATCGTGTCAAAAAATTCAAAAACACTTGAAAAAAATGAATTATGTGAGATAATATTAATAACTATTGTTTTCAGCAGAGTGTTTTTCTGGAATTTACACTTTTATAAAACGAAAAACACTCGAATAAATATTTTACTGCGGTCAGTCACCGTAATATATAACAGGGTGTGAATATTATGCCTAAAATTTGTGCGGTTATTCTTGCAGGCGGCGAGGGCAAACGAATGAAAAGCGAAAAGCCCAAGGCTTTGACGGAGGTTCTCTCAAAGCCCATGCTCCAGTGGATAATCGACTCGGTAAGAGAGTCCGAAATCGAGGACATATGTGTTGTAACAGGCAGTAAGCGTGAGTATATCGACAGTTATCTTTCTGCATTGCCATACAGCGTAAACACTGCGTTCCAGCCGGTCAGGCTGGGTACGGGCCATGCCGTGATGATGGCGAGAGATTTTATAGCTTCATGCGGCGGCGATGTGTTGATACTCGGAGCAGATGCTCCGTTTATCAATAAAAATACGATAACCCGTGCATATGAACAGCATAAAGAGCAAAACAACGCTGTAACCGTAATATCCGCAGTTATAGACGAGCCTTTCGGATATGGCAGGATAGTACGTAAAAACGGCGGGCTTTTAAAAATAGCCGAGCAAAAAAATGCAACAGACGAGGAAAAGCTGATAAAAGAAATAAATTCGGGCGCCTACTGGTTTTCATGCAGTGACCTTTTGTCGGTGCTGGATAGTATAAAAACCAACAGCGTGACCGGTGAGTATTATCTTACTGATGCGATAAGCCTGCTTATCGAAAGCGGTAAAAACGCCAATGCCTATATATCCGACGATCCGGATGTAATCCTCGGAGCCAATGACCCCGAACAGCTCGAACAGCTAAACAGAATAGCAAAGCAAAAATTTAATATTGATTAAAATCTGCAAATTTGTTATTATATATGTGACAAATCAAAAAGAAGGTTTTTTAAATTCATAAATTACAGGAGGATTTACAATGAATTTTCATGGTAAGGACATCAAAATCTTCACAGGCAATTCAAACAAAGAGGTTGCACAGGGCATAGCGGGTTGCCTGGGTTTAACTCTCGGCAAATCCGATTGCAGTAAATTCAGCGATGGTGAAATCGCTGTTTCTCTGCATGAATCCGTGCGTGGCTCAGATTGCTATATTGTCCAGTCAACTTGCGACCCGGTAAACGATAATCTCATGGAGCTTCTCATAATGATAGACGCCATGAAGCGTGCGTCTGCCGCAAGAATTACCGCCGTTATCCCGTATTTCGGCTATGCAAGGCAGGATAGGAAGGCAAAAGCGAGAGATCCGATTTCAGCAAAGCTGGTTGCCGATATCATAACCTCCGCAGGAGCCGACAGAGTTCTTACTATGGATTTGCACGCCCCGCAAATTCAGGGATTTTTCAATATCCCCGTTGATCACCTCGTGGGCGCTCCTCTGCTTGCCAACCATTTAAGAGAAAAAATCGGTTCGGATATAGATGATTATGTTGTAGTATCGTCTGACCTCGGCTCAGTTACACGAGCAAGAAATTTTGCGGCAAAAATAGGCTGTCCGCTTGCAATTATAGACAAGCGCCGTCAAAAAGCCAATGTATCCGAGGTAATGAACATCATAGGTGATGTAAGCGGCAAAAAGATTATTCTTATTGACGATATGATAGACACTGCCGGAACTCTCTGCAACGCCGCACAGGCAGTTGTGGAAAAAGGCGGAGCCACCGAAGTAATAGCCTGTGCCACACACGCAGTGCTTTCGGGTCCGGCTGTAGACAGAATACAAAAAAGCCCGATACAAGAGGTAATACTTCTTGATACTATCCCGATTGCCGACGAAAAGATAATAGACAAATTCACTATTTTGCCGGTTGCGCCGACATTTGCTGAGGCAATAGAGCGTATCTATGAGGATAAGCCTGTTTCACCGATGTTCGGCTGATGACCTGAAAATATAGACCGATTAAAAATCAGAGTAAATTATAAGCGCAGTAAACACAGCTTTTCACCGTAACAATCTGCAGCTTTTAGCAATCGGTGCTTGCTTGATCTGCCGCAAAGGGGATGTATAAGAGATGAATAGAAAGATATATATAGTTCTCTCCATGTCCGGCACTTACTTTTCAAAGTTTTTGCGTGTAATGACAAGAAAACCGTATACCCATGTATCGGTGTCGCTCAAGGAGAGCATAGACCTGATGTACAGCTTTGGCAGGCGCAGTCTGATTTTTCCCGTAAGGGCAGGCTTTGTTTACGAAACCTTTGATAAAGGTATTCTTGCAAAGTATAATGCCTACGGCGAAATTTTTGAGGTTGAGGTCGATGAAACCCGTTATGAAAGGCTGCTTGAAGAAATAAAGAAATTTGAGGACAACTACAAGAAATACAAATATAATTTTATAGGTCTGCCTTTTATGATGGCGGGCAAGGTGCTTCCGCGCAGATACCACTTTGTGTGCAGTCAATTCATAGCCTCTCTGCTCGAAAACAGCGGCATACATCAGTTCAGTAAAAGCTGGTCGCTTGTTCGTCCTATGGACTTTATGGAGATCGAGGACATGAAGCTTGTATACTCCGGTGATTTGCGCACGTATACAAACTCATTTGAAAACGCAAGCTGACGCCTGCGATACTTTAGATTCAACAATAAAATAACGATAATACAGGGGCGGTATGTTGTCATATCGCCCCATGTGCAGTGAGGTAGAATATGTTTTTCAGAAGAAAAGGAGAAAAGGAGCATACACAGCTTAACGATATAAACAGCGGTATAGAATACATCATTGTAGGTCTCGGCAATCCCGGCAGGCAGTATGCCGGCACAAGGCATAACGCAGGATTTATAACGATTGACAGCCTTGCCGAAAAGCTTGGTGTCAAAATAGACAGGATAAAATTTAAAGCGGTTTGTTGTCAGGCTACAGTAGGCGGAAAGCGTGTACTGCTTTTAAAACCGCAGACCTTTATGAACAATTCCGGCGAAGCGGTGGTGCAGGCGACCAAGTTTTACAAGATACCCCCCGAAAGAACGATTATAATATTTGATGATATCTCCCTTGAGCCGGGTCAGCTCCGCATCAGGCGCAAGGGCAGTGACGGCGGACAAAAGGGTATGCGCAGTATAATATATCTGTCGGGAAGCGATGCCTACCCTCGCATAAAGATGGGTGTAGGAGCAAAACCGAATCCCTCATGGGACTTGGCCGACTGGGTTTTGTCCGGCTTTAAAAAGGACGAAGCCGAAAAACTCATGTCTGCGGTAGATAAGGCTCATGCCGCATTGGAGCTAATGGTAAACGGCGGCATTGATATGGCAATGAATAAATTCAATTCTTAGAAGGATATAACAATGAGATTTTTAAATGGGGTAATGAAAAAACTACCCGAATATAAAGAGCTTTTGTCGGCTGTACTAAGCTCAAATCTGGCAAATGCGGCTACAGGTCTTGCAGGTGTACACAAGGCAAATCTCATAAGCGCACTTAACGAAGACACCTGCGCCCACAGCCTTGTAATTGTATCTGATGAGGGCGAGGCACAGCGTCTTGCCAACGATATTTCCGCAATGGGCGGCAAAACATATGTCTATCCGCTCCGTGATTTCACTTTTCGTGATGTTGACGGTAAATCGCATGAATACGAGCATCTGCGCTTAAATGTGCTTTCACATATGGCTCACGGCGATTACGATACCGTTATTGCCTGTGTTGATGCGGCGGCGCAATACACCCTGCCTCCCGAAACACTTAAAAAATCCACAGTAAAGCTCGGTGCGGGTGAACAGATTTCACCGGAGGAGATAATAAACGTACTGCTTTTAAACGGCTATGAGCGTGCAGAACAGGTTGAGGGCGCAGGTCAATTTGCCCACAGGGGCGGCATATTGGATCTGTTCATGCCAGATTCGCCGGCACCTATAAGAATAGAGTTCTGGGGCGATGAGATAGATACGATAAACTATTTTGACGTTGAAACTCAGCGCAGAACAGACTATGTTGAGGAAGTTACCGTAATGCCGTCCAACGAGGTTTTGATAGGCGACTTCAACGCTTTGGCAGATAAAATAGAGAAAAAGATAGCACTGCTTAAGGGCAAATCACCTGCGGCGGCAGAGGTGCTGAAAAGCGAGGCGGACTCACTGCGGCATGGCATACGCATAGGCAGTGCGGATAAATTTATATCAATGATTTACGGTCAGCCTGCAACTTTGTTTGATTATATAGACGAAAGCACCGTAATATATGTATCTGAGCAAACAGCCGTAAAGGACAGAATGAAGGCGTATAACTGGCAGTTTGATGAAAACATAAAGGATTATTTTGCCGATGGAGTGCTTTGCAGAGGTTTTGAAACCTACAACCTGTATTGGAGCGACATACTCACAAAGCTAAGGGCGCATCGAACGATATTTATTGATAATTTTACTCACGGAAGCTGTGATTTGCCGCTTAACAGACTTGTAAGCTTTACGGCAAAGCAGTTATCGTCATGGAGCGGAAGCATAAAGCTCCTTTGCGAGGATTTGGACAGTATAAAAAGCTCAAAGGGTCTTTGCGTCATTTTAGCCGGTACGGATAAATCCGCCTCAACAGTTGCCGAAGAGCTTAACAGGCAGGGTTATTCCGCATCATATGTAAAAGAGCTTTCAAATTCCGCCACAGTCGGAGTTTATGTTATGGGAGGCTGTCTTTCCAGCGGAATAGAGTACCCTACGGCAGGATTTACGCTTATAACATACAGCCGTCAGGCGGTACTGCCGGTCAGAAAAAGCAAAACACCTAAAAATTCAAAGCAGATATACAGTCTTTCCGAGCTTGTACCGGGCGATTATGTGGTGCATACCATACACGGCATAGGCATTTACAGGGGCATTGAAAAGATAGATATGCAGGGCATAATCAAGGACTACATAAAGGTTGAATATGCCAAACAGGACGCCTTGTATGTGCCGGTAACTCAGCTTGACCTGATTTCAAAATATATCGGCCCCCGTGAGGATTCCGCAGTAAAGCTTAACAAGCTCGGCGGCACAGAATGGCAAAAAGCAAAAACAAGGGTCAGAGCCGCAGTAAAAGACATGGCAAAGGAGCTAATCAGGCTGTATGCCGCCAGAATGAGCGCCCCCGGCTATGCATTCGGCGGCGACGACGAGTGGCAACGTGATTTTGAAGCAAAATTTGAATATGAGGAAACTGCCGACCAGATACGTTGCTCAAACGAGATAAAGGGAGATATGGAGCGTACCGCACCTATGGATAGACTCCTGTGCGGCGATGTCGGCTTCGGCAAAACCGAGGTTGCGCTAAGGGCGGCTTTCAAATGTGTTACAAATTCAAAGCAGTGCGCCATGCTTGTACCTACAACCATACTTGCATGGCAGCACTATCAAACGGTTTTGCGCCGCTTTGAAGGATACCCGATACGTGTTGAGCTTTTATCAAGATTCCGCACACCCAGACAGCAGGCGGATATACTGCAAAAGCTCCATAGAGGAGAGATAGATATTGTAATCGGCACACACAGGCTTGTGCAAAAGGACGTGCTTTTCAGAGATTTGGGGCTTGTAATAATAGATGAGGAACAGCGTTTCGGCGTAGCGCAAAAGGAGCGTTTCAAGGAGCTTTTTAAAAATGTGGACGTACTTACGCTTTCAGCTACTCCGATACCCAGAACGTTAAATATGGCCATGAGCGGAATAAGAGATATGTCTGTGCTTGAGGAAGCCCCGCAGGACAGACGTCCCGTGCAGACATATGTACTGGAGCATGACAACGCCGTCATAGCAGAGGCAATACGACGTGAGCTAAGACGCGGAGGACAGGTCTTCTATCTGCATAACAAGGTGGAATCCATTGAACGCAAGGCGGCTGTTATTCAGGCACAAATACCCGAAGCCAAGGTTGCAATCGGTCACGGAAAGATGTCTGAAAACGAGCTGTCGGATGTATGGCGCAAGATGCTTGAGCAGGAGATAAACGTGCTTGTATGTACAACAATAATCGAAACCGGTGTTGATTTGCCCAACGCAAACACGCTCATCATCGAAAATGCCGATCACTTTGGCTTATCGCAGCTTCACCAGCTGCGAGGCAGAGTAGGCAGGTCATCACGGCGTGCATATGCCTATCTGACGTTTACACCTAATAAGGTGCTTACAGAGATATCACAAAAGCGTCTTACCGCCATACGTGAATTTACCGAGTTCGGCTCCGGCTTTAAGATAGCCATGAGGGATTTGGAACTGCGTGGTGCAGGCAATATTCTCGGAGCGCAACAGCACGGGCATATGGAGGACGTAGGCTATGATATGTATTTAAAGCTTTTGGGCGAGGCGGTAGCTATCGAAAAGGGAGAAGAGCCGGAAACACACGAGCTTGAGTGCCTTGTGGATATTCAAAAGCAGGCGCATATACCTGAAAGCTATATCGAGAGCCTTAGTCAGCGTCTTGATATCTATCGACGGATATCGGACATAAGGGGTAAAGCTGATGCGGACGATGTTGTAGATGAGATTATTGACCGCTTCGGAGAGCCGCCTAAATCGGTAATGGGTCTTATAGATGTAGCACTTATCAGGAATACCGCTTCACAAATGGGTATTTATGAGATAAAGCAGACAGGTCAGTCTGTGAATTTCTATATCAGAGATATCAAATCGCCAAAAACTATGGATATAATCTCAAACAATAAGGGCAGAGCTATGCTGAGTGCCGGCAGTAAGCCATATATCAGCGTCAAGACTCAGCCAAATGCAGATGTGATAAAGGTCATAAATGAGGTGCTTCGCACATAGTATGATGTTTGCCAAAAGCTGTATTAGCTTTAGGGTATTCAATGTAATATTAAAATTCTTAAATTTATTAAATAAACACTGGACAAATCCAAAAGAAATGTGTATAATAAAGCTGTATTTACGTTTTTAAAGAATAAAAAACGCTAAAAACGGGGAATTATCTGCATTTTATCGGTAATCCCCATTAATCGAAAGGAAGAGAAAAGATGAAGCATTTAAAAAAAGCTCTGGTAGTGGTTCTGGCAGTACTGATGATGATATCGGCTACAGGCTGCGGCGATGTAACATGGTCGTTTAAAACAGATTATACAACAGTATCTATAGGCACTTATATTTTCTATGAGTATTCTGCAATGTATGAGGCATCTACCTCTGTAAGCGACAGCGATGCGCAGATACTTGAACAAAAAATAGATGACATACCTGCAGAAGAATGGGTAAACGATAAGACTATGGAATCCATAAAGAACTATCTTGCTGTGGAAAAGCTTATGCACGATATGAAGCTTGAGGTTTCCGCTGAGGATAAGAGTACAGCGGAAAACTACGCAAAGTATCTCTGGCAGTCTTACGGCAAGGAATTTGAGGAGTATGGTATTTCATACGAATCTTACTATAATGCAAACCTTCTGCATAACGCCAAGAACGAAACAGTGTTTAAGGCTATATATGACAAGGACGGCACAAAGGCCGTTTCCGACGATGAACTGAAGAAGTATTTTACGGATAACTATTCCGATTATTACTACTTCACATATAATCTTTCCAAGAAAAACGATAAGGAAGAAACCGAAGCATTTACAGAGGACGAAACGGCAACGGTTAAAAAGCAGTTTGATTCCTATGTAAAGATGATGAACAAGCAGAAAAAGTCATACTCCGATGTTGTTGAGGCATTCCTTGAGTATTCAAAGCAGGAGTCATCAGCCGAGGAGGGCGGAGATATTACAGAGTCCTCACCGTCAACGCACCACACTGCGATTCTCGATGATACAAGTATGCTTGACGAGAGCGTAAGAGAAAAGGTAAAAGCTATGAAAGAGAACACAGCCGAGGCCTTTATCGACGGCGAAGGCACAAGCGCAGTGTACTACTTTGTATACAAGACCTCTATCGAGGATCGTTCCAAGGAGTTCTTAGCAGATAACAGCCAGCGTTTGAGCGTTCTTCAAACAATGAAGAAAACAGAGTATGAGGATTACATCAAGGACGTTATCAAGGGCATTACCTTTGAAACAAATGAAAAGGCTATCAAAAAGTATCCGCCCAAGATGTTTGAAGAGGAATTTTTGAACTAATATAATACACATAACATTAAACAGCCCATGCATTTATTGCATGGGCTGTTTTACTCTCTCAGCGAGGGGCAGGCTGAGCCAGCACGCAAGTCGCACACAAAATTGTTG
>CADBRB010000019.1 GCA_902796955.1 uncultured Ruminococcus sp. | reverse complement strand
CAGTCTAACGGCAAAAAGGTTGCCATGATTGGCGACGGAATCAACGACGCACCTGCTTTGGCTGCCGCCGATATCGGAATTGCGATAGGTGCCGGAACGGATATTGCCGTTGAATCTGCCGATATAATATTGATGAAGAGTGATTTAACGGATGCCGTTGCCGCTGTACAGCTTTGTCACGCTGTATTCAAGAATATAAAACAAAATCTTTTCCTTGCATTTATATTTAACGTACTGATGATGCCAATAGCCGCAGGTGTGCTGTATACAACTTTACACAAGACGATGAATCCGTCCTTTACGGCGGTTGTTATGAGCATTAGCTCAATTTGCGTTATACTAAATGCACTTAGATTGAAGAGATACAGATCCAAATACTTTAGAAGTGCAGTTGCCGTTGAGGACGAAGCCGAACAGTTTAAAATCAAGGTTGCTAACACCGATCCGGGCTTTAATACGGTTGCAGTTGCCGCAGAGGCACAAAGCCATGAGAACTATGACTCTCGCAACGGCACGGTTCCCAAAATACCGGTGCGTGATGACGGAAATCACGAGCATGACGACGACGGCTTGGACGTAAAGGTTGTTGACCCCCGTGACATGGCAATAAGCAATATTGAGCCTGCGCTTGAGCTTATGCCCGACTACACTACGCAAATCCCGATAATAACACAGGAAATGCTGAAGGGTAACTATGATTTCAGCAAGATGAAGTATACGATAAAAACTCCTCAGCCGGAGCAGACTACTCAGGAAGAGAATACTGTAAAGAATAAAAAGCTTGTTCCAATCACGCAGGAGAGTGCAGAGACAGCTCAGTCATCTTCAAAAGAGAACGAAGATTCGGCTGATATAGAAACACCGGAGCATGATTATGAGCAGGATGCGGATAACCTTGACGCACCGTACGATGAATATGAGCCCGATGCAGACAATGAGGAAGAGCCGGATTATTCCGATGACGGTAATCGTGATTATGAAGATAATGAGCTTAAATATGATAATGACTATGATGAGCCTGATGATGCTCAGATAGACATAAATGAGTATGAGAGCGAAGGACATGATTATGACGATACAGATGTATATAATGAAGATACATTTGATACAGTTGAAATGCCCAGAGAAGCTTTTGAGCAGCACAGTGTACAAGCTGATGAGAACGATGTGGTAGACAGCGATTCCCAATACGGTGACTATACATACGATGACAGTGAAGATGACGACAGCTATAACGCCGAAGGTGATGATGAGGTTACCAATAACTACTCTAAGATAGTGCTTTTGGGAGGCTTAAAGGACGAAAATACCGCCGCAAGAACAGAGCAGGCGCTCAATTCATTGCAGGGTGTAAACGCAATCGTTGACTTTGACTCAGGCAATGCAAGAGTGTTTATGGACAGAGATTATACAAACGAAACCATTGTAAGCATTATTGAGGGAGAAGGCCTTACAGTCTTATCTATTGACAATATGTGAGAAACTTAACAAAATCAATTACCCCTGTACCGGAATGACAGTACGGGGGTATTTTTAGTATATTTTATTTAAAAAGTTTTGATTATTTTTGACAAAATTCATTAAATACCGTTGACAATGCTTTAAATACTGTGATAAGCTTATAAAAAGAAATCATAAGTTGTATTCTGCTTGTTACGGCAACCGTCGTTAAAGCATAGCGGAAGTATATGGATTTATTCTAAATTTGAGAAAAGAGGTTTTAGCTATGAAGATGTCAAAAACAACGAAGCGTATTTTTTCATTAGTTCTGATAATTGCTATGTGTCTTTCAGCCACTATGCTGGAGGTTTTTGCCGCAAGTAATGAAACGACTCTGAAAGGTGTAGACGCTGACAGCAGAAAAGACGTAATAAACTATATTAACAAAAAGCTTGGCGCAGAATCTGTTTTGTATCATGGTTTAGTGCCGGGACTGAAGCAGACGGTTACCAAGAAAAACGGCAGTATAACAACGTGCAGTAAAATGACGCCTCAGGGATTGACGCTGACAAGTAATTATATTATCATTTCGGCATACTGTAATTGCGGACAAAAGCACAATTCCGTATTATATATGTTAGACCAAAAGAAAAAGTATGACAGTGGCAGTTTAAGGGACAGTATAAGTATTTGACGACAGTTATTCTTGATACTAATTGTCACGTGGGCGGAATAGCAAGAGCCGGAAGCTACCTTTGGGTTTGCGATTCAAACACAACAACGCTTAGAGCATATAAGTTTTCAGATATAGAAAAGGATAAAAACAAGGCTTACCACAGTGTTACCAAAAAGAAGGCACGCAGTGTCAGCGTTACTCCTTCATATATATGCTATTGCAAAGATAACAAATATATATATGAGGGCAAATGGGAGGAATCCAAAACGGCTGACACAAAAATATGCTATTACTCAAGAGCCGGCTCAAAAATAACGAAGAAGGGTACTATTACAATTAAGGGAATAGGTCAGATACAGGGTATTTCCATAAGGGGAGGTACTATGCTTTTGACGGGCTCTTACGGAAAGTCTAATAAGTCATATATATATCGCTTTAAGTACAAAGAAGGAAAAACTACGTACAAAAAGTCGGAGGCACAGGTATACACCATGCCGAATATGCTTGAAGCGTGCTATATAAGCCCTACAAGGACATATTGCCTGTTTGAATCCGCCGCAAAGGTTTATCTTGACTATAATAAAGATATAATGCCGATGGACCATTATGTGGCGATTGACAACGGCTCGCTTGGGTTTAAGGTCAATTAAAAACTAATTAAGAATTATAAGAAGAATTACGGTCTGCGTAAGAGGAAAGCTCCTGCGCAGACCGATTTTTTGTGTTTTTATCTATTTATCAATTAGCGACCTCGCAGTTTTCGATTGCA
Source organism: uncultured Ruminococcus sp. (assembly GCA_902796955.1). Lineage (GTDB taxonomy): Bacteria > Bacillota > Clostridia > Oscillospirales > Acutalibacteraceae > RUG14223. Next base: position 58 of record CADBRB010000019.1, on the reverse strand, counting down.
AAATCAAGCAGTATGTTTATAAGCTCATTGCGTGAGCGGTTGGTTTCCTCAGAGAGTG
>CADBRB010000018.1 GCA_902796955.1 uncultured Ruminococcus sp. | reverse complement strand
GGCGTCATACAAGGTTTTGATGATGTCTGCAGGCGAGGCGGTATACCAGATATCCGCCAATGTACTTGTTCCGTTTATGAACATATTCATGGGGCTGTCAATAGCTTCGGCTGTTTCGCCAAGACTTAAATTGAACTCTGTAAACGACCTTATTTACAGGGGAACAAAGTGGGTGCTGGGCTTTATAATGAGTATTTTTGCCGCTTTGCTTACTTTGCGAGAGATAATCGCCGCAGCAGGCGATACAGCCGGAGTAAGAGCAGTAAAGCTTGCAATAAACAGCTTTGTGCCGCTTGTGGGCGGTGCGATAAGCGATGCATATCAGACGGTACATAGCTGTATAAAGCTGCTAAAATCCGGAGTGGGCGTATTTGCGATACTGGGGGTAGCATTTATATTTATACCTGTAATAGTCAAGTGTATGCTTTGGCTGTTGGCTGTTAATGTGTGCGCCGGTATAGGGGATATTCTGGATTTGAGCCAGCAATCGGAGCTTTTGCGCTCATGCGGCAAGGTTTTAGGAACGCTGCTTGCAATTCTTTTCAGCTGTATTGTCGTTTTTATAATCTCTACCACAATTATACTTTTGCTCGGCGGCGGATAGCAATTAATAATAAAAACTTAGTAAAGGCGGTGGCAGTACGGAGGGAGTACGTCAATGGTCTGCGGTGCTGTGTATATGCGCCGCAATTTGTGCCATAGCAGATACCGTATCGCCTGCGGAGAATATGGACAGAATAATAAAAATAGTACTCAGCGGTTTTTTGATTTGCGCTGTTATAATGCCGCTCAAAAATATTGATTGGAATTTTGAATTTTCTTTGGAGGACGGGCATATAAATGCTGATGTAAGCGATGCAGAAAATATAGTTGAGGAACAAACCTTAACGCTTGCCAGGCATAAAATAGAAATGCTTGCACTGCAGGTGCTTGAAAAAAAATCTGTTATTCCGCAAAAAATAGAGGTGTTTACGGATAAAGAGAGCGTTACAAGCATATCAATTATAACAATAGAGGTTACTGTCGGAGCGGAGTGCCTCGGCAGGGAACAGGAGATTAAGGATATACTTGAAAAAGAATTGGCAGTTGATGTCACGGTTATAAATGCTGAAAGGACTTGATAACGTTATGGACAGAAACAAAATAATGCTTGCTGTAAAGGGAGGGGTAAAAAAGCTGTGCGAGGGCGACAGAGGACAAAGAATAGTTATTATACTCGGCTTTGCGGGGATAGCTCTGATTTTAATATCAGGCTTCTTCGGGTCGGAAAAGAGTGTTAAAAAGAGTGAGCCTGTTGTTACAGAGAACACGGAGTATTCCGTATATGACTACACAAAACAGCTTGAAATGCGTCTTTCCGATATTATTTCGGAGATAGACGGTGCAGGCAGAGCGCAGGTGTTTTTAACGCTTGAGGGAAGCTCGGAGCTTGTATATGCAACCGATGAGAAGCAATCAAGTGAGCAAAAAAACGGCGGTGCTTCAAGCGAAAACGAAAAAAAAAGAGAAACAAGCTACATAACAGTAAAGCTTGCGGACGGAACACAGCAGGCGGTTAAGGTTCAGGAGCTTGAGCCGAAGGTGCGCGGAGTTATTGTGGTTTGCAGCGGCGGAGATGACGTCGTTGTTCAGGAGCATATCATGAAGGCGGTTAAAACCGTTTTTAATATTTCATCAACAAAAGTTTGTATTTTAAAATCAACAGATTAACGGAGGTAATTACAATGTTGGGAAAAAGACAGTTGGTATTGGCAGCACTGGTTATATCATTGGGTGCGGCGGTGTATTTGAATTGGCAGTTTTCGTCTAACGGCAAAAAGGTTGAGGATGCCTCGGCAGAGCTTGGAAAAGCACAGTATGTAAACACAACGGTAAGCAAGATAGTTAAGGATACGTCGTCGGATAAATCGGATAAAAGCGATGACAAAAAATCAGACGGCGAGTCAAAGCCCGAAAGCGAAAAAATCGTGGAAACCATAGAGCTTACCGACGATGCCGAAAAGTATTTTGCGCAGGCCAGAATAGACAGGCAAAAAGCGCAGGATGAGATTACAGAGCTTGCAAAAGAGGTGCTTGAGCTTTCAACATCAAATGAGGCCGCTAAGACGGAGGCTGTTGCAAATGCCGCCAAAATTGCAAATATAATCGAGCAGCAGACCAACATAGAAAGCCTTATCAAAGCAAAAGGTTTTACCGAATGCATGGCATTTATCCAAAACGGTGAGTGCAGTATTATTATTAACAAGGGTACTCTCAATGAGATTTCCGCAATAGCTATCAAGGATATTGTACTCGGTCAATCGGGTATCACGTTTGATAAAATTAAGATAATTGAGATTTAAGAGGTGCTTGTATACTGCACCGAGCAGTTTGCGCCCTCTCTGTCAACTTCGTTGACTAATCCGTCGGCTGTGCCGACGGCTGTCACGGCAAAGCCGTGACGGAGAGGGCGAAGTTCATATACTATAAATGTATATAAGAGTTTTAATCGGAAAAACTTTTAAAATAGCTATTGACAAATATGAAAATAGCTGTTAAAATACTTAGGAAAACAAAGATAGGCTTTGGTCTACACCTATGGGGCAGGTTCTTACATAGGTCAATATCCTTTTTATATCCGTATTGCAGTGCGGGTAAACTATGATATTGCGGCGTAGACAGAAAGCTCTGTCTGCGCTTTGATAATTTATAAGGTGTTTTGGAGGTGCTTAACCATTAGCAACAAGGAACTGCAAATTAATGATGAAATTCGAGACAAAGAGCTTAGAGTAATAGGTGCCGACGGTTCACAGCTCGGCATTATGTCTGCGGCCAAGGCTCTCGAAGCAGCGGCGGCGCAAAACTTAGACCTCGTCAAGATTGCTCCACAGGCAACACCGCCGGTGTGT
>CADBRB010000017.1 GCA_902796955.1 uncultured Ruminococcus sp. | reverse complement strand
ATTCATGATCAGATATATATCCATTTTCCTTATCTCTGTATCAATGTACACTGCTTCAACAGTACTGTTGGCTATAGCATACGGTATTTCAAAATCCGGCAGATATTCCGAAAATGTTTCCGCAAACGTCTTCTCCAAACTATCCCTCTTTTCACTCCGCATTTTTTCACTTCGCATTTTTTCACTTCGCATCTATACTTTGTCTTGCTCTTACTGCACTCCTGCGTTTGAAAATCTATTTTAATTATTACTTTTTGTCTGTCTTGAATACTACTGTATTCTATCTTTCGTTTTTACGCATTTAATCTCATTAAATTCTTACTTTGCAAAACCTGTAATACGTCCGGTTTGCATACATATAATACTAATTCTCAATGAAACAGATTAACATCTGTTCCGTTAAATTTCGCATAACTTTGTTGTCGTCCTCGGAATACGTCAGTATTCCTGCGTCCTCCGCCTCATTCTGCAAAATTTTCCGATAACACCTGTTTAAACCCTTTTAATGATAATTAGTATAAAATCGTATTTTTTACATAATGCACTTTTCATTTTTCTTTTCTTTTGGCACAAATTGCGGCGCACCTATACCGTTTGCGCCATCACACGCAAAACAGTATCAGCCATGCACCGCAACTCATAATTACAAAATAAACGCTCTTACCAAATCAAAGCATTTCAATTTCTTTCATAAGCTCATTAAGCAGCTCTTCCTCTTTCACTTTACGCACTATCTCGCCCTTTTTAAATATAAGTCCCTCGCCCTTGCCGCCGGCGATTCCTATATCAGCTTCTCTCGCCTCACCCGGACCGTTTACCACACAGCCCATTATGGCAACCTTTATATCCTTATCGCAATCTCTAAGACGTTCTTCCGCTTCCTTGGCGATTTTTATAAGGTCTATGCTCGTTCTGCCGCACGTTGGGCAAGATACAAAGCTGATTCCTTTTTTACGTATACCGAGAGCTTTAAGCAAATCCTTAGCGGCATAAACCTCCTTAACAGGTTCATCTGTAAGTGAAATCCTTATCGTATCACCTATGCCCTCAAGCAACAGTGCGCCTATACCGGCACTGGATTTTATTATCCCCATTCTTTCCGTTCCGGCCTCGGTTACGCCTAAATGCAGGGCATAATCGCATTTTTCTGCGGCAAGCCTGTAGGCCTCAACCATCGTCTGCACATCAGAGGATTTCATTGAAAGCACTATATCGTAAAAGTCAAATTTTTCAAGTAAGGAGGCATGATACAGCGCACTCTCGCACAAAGCCTGCGCACATGGAGAGCCATATTTTGCCAATATGCTTTTTTCAACAGAACCGGAGTTTACGCCTATCCTTATGGGTATATTTCTTGCTCTGCAAGCCTTAACAACTTCATGAACCTTGCTCTCATCACCTATATTGCCGGGGTTTATCCTTATTTTGTCTATACCTGCGGCGGCCGATTCAAGCGCAAGCTTATAGTCAAAATGTATATCGGCAACAACAGGTATGCCAATATTGCTTTTAAGTGCATCTATCAAAGCAACCGCACGCATATCCGGCACAGCTATTCTAACTATGTCGCAACCGGCTTTTTCAAGCTCTACAGCCTGTTTCACACTGTTTTCTATATCATCGGCACGTATATTGAGCATTGACTGCACCGTAATCGGCGCATCGCCGCCTATACCCACCTTACCCGCATAAACAGCTCGTGTCTTTCTCCTGCTAATCATATCATCAATACCTCATTTCATCAGGCGGCACCGCCTGCGGCTCCACACATTGCAGTCTGCGTCCGCAATGTGTATGCGCCTTCATCAAGCCTATTCAAATATCTTTATAACATCACTGCACGTTACAACTATTACCAGTATTATAAGCAGAATAAAGAATATGGTATTTATTATGCCTTCAACATTCCTGTTCATCGGCTTTCTTCTTATAGCCTCAATTATAAGGAACAAAAATCTTCCGCCGTCAAGAGCAGGTATCGGCAGCATATTAAATACGCCGAGGTTTACCGATATTATCATTATCAGATAGACTATATTATTGACAGCATCGCCAAAGCTGCGCTTCAAGCCTTCCGCAGCGGCGTCCTTTATAACCGCCGCCGTGCCTACAATACCTGACATTTCATTTAGACTGAATTTACCTCTGATCAACCCGATAAGGCTCTGCCAAACCATTTTCACAACAGAAACGGTATTGTTAAAGCTGTAGCTTAAGGTATTTATAAAGCTTCGTTCCTTAGGCAGTAAATAAAAATCAAACTGTATAGCCTCCTGACCCGAAGATGTAGTGACCGTCTTAAGCTGTACATTTCCTATTCCAACTATCTCTCCGTAACGCCTTACGGCAAATTCCGGAGCCGTTGTATCAGACATGGTAAGCGCAACGGAAAGGTCAAGATAAGTCTTTGTTCTGTAGCCGTTTATTGAATAAATCTCATCACCTAATTGCAGACCCGCCTCTTGAGTAACGGAATCGTCGGCAAACTTGGATATCGTCATAGTAGCGTACTGCGGCTCCTGCACCTGCAATACCACCATAAGAATAAATCCTATGATTATATTCATTACTGCGCCTGCGACTATTATTATCATTCTCTTCCAAACAGGCTTATTGCAAAAGCCCTTTTCGCTCAAGCTGTCAGAGTCCTCACCCTCAAGAGCGCAATAACCGCCTATAGGGAATAATCTTAGCGAATACTGCGTTTCGCCCTTTTTAAAGCTGAAAATTTTAGGTCCCATACCGAGCGCAAACTCATTTACCTGTACTCCGGAAAGCTTTGCCGTTATAAAATGCCCAAACTCATGTCCGAAAATCAAAAGCTCAAACAAAAGCACCGCAATTATAACCAATAATACCGTACTAATATGAATCAGTCCTTTCAAAATATGTACAACATATTCATTTATTCATTGATTACCCCAAACCAATACAGAGCCTTGGCTATCTGTAAATTCGGGGTAAAATATATACACGGTTCATCGCCGTCATATTATTCTTGTTCTGTCATGTATGCGCAAGCACATATTCTCTTGCCCATCTGTCCGCCTCAAGGATATCGTCAAGTCCGGCAAGCTCTTTGTGTTTAAAATCGCTCATTGCTTTTTGAACAAGCTCGCCTATATCGGTAAACAGTATCTTGTTTTTAAGGTACAGCCCTACCGCCTGCTCATTTGCACCGTTTGCCACAGCAGGATAAAGCCCGCCCTTTCTTATGGCCTCTCTGCACGCACGCATACATACAAACGTATCCATATCCGGCTTGTAAAACGTCATTTTTGCTACGGCAGTCAGGTCAAGCTCGGCAACCGGGCATTCCGTTCTTTGGGGATATGTAAGCGCATACTGTATCGGTATCTTCATATTCGGTACTCCAAGCTGAGCGATTACCGAATTGTCATTATACTCTATCAAAGAATGTATTATGCTCTCTCTGTGTACCACTACATCTATTTTATCCTCCGGCATATCAAAAAGCCATGCCGCCTCTATTATTTCAAGTCCCTTATTCATCATAGTGGCAGAATCTATCGTGATTTTAGCACCCATACTCCAGTTGGGGTGTTTAAGGCTCTGTGCCGGAGTCATGTTTCTCAGCTCATCATAGCTTTTGCCGAAAAACGGTCCGCCCGAAGCCGTCAGAATTATCTTTTTTAACTCTTTTTTATCGTTACAGCCCTGCAAACACTGAAAGATAGCCGAATGCTCACTGTCCACAGGGTACAGTGCAACGCCCTTATCCTTTACTGCACTCATTACAAGACTGCCGCCTGCCACAAGCGTTTCCTTATTTGCAAGGGCAATATTCTTTTTCGCATCT